>JANYBI010000151.1 GCA_025360875.1 Lentisphaerota bacterium | reverse complement strand
TGCCGGAGTTCGACCACCGCCTCGCGTGTTCCGGGCCGTTCGCCGCTCCGTTCCGACGCGCCTACCCATTCCCAGCAGTTCCGCAGATCCTGTCCGTCGATCTCCAGATCAAATGCATGTAACGGAAATTCACCGGGATTCAGTCCGGGGAGTCCTGCCGCAATGTTCTCCCTCTGTACCTGTCCGCTTGCCGACCAGTAGAGACCGATCCACCAGCTGTCCTGAAGAACTTCCTCGCAGACAGTAGTTGAGGACACGTATCTCGCGCACTCGCGTTTGCCGCTCCTGTTGAAGGAAATTTCAGTATTCACCGGTTTCCTCAATCCCTTGCCATATCTCTTTGCCATAATGATCTCCCCATGTTGTTTAATCCTGCAATATATGATAATGGCTTATTACACACCATAGCGGAGACTATCGTATGCATGTCGTTTTCTACTTGACATGAACCGCAGGAAAGTATATTTTGACTCCATGGATAAGAAGATACTGTGGATTTCACAGATGACCGAACAGACCCT
Source organism: Lentisphaerota bacterium (assembly GCA_025360875.1). Lineage (GTDB taxonomy): Bacteria > Verrucomicrobiota > Lentisphaeria > Victivallales > GWF2-50-93 > GWF2-50-93. Next base: position 14,153 of record JANYBI010000151.1, on the reverse strand, counting down.
TGCGCTGGAATATCTCTGCGGCGGAGTCACGCGTGTGATCTTTCCTCATGATACCGGCTGGAGGACGTTGCCTGGAACCGCAATGTCCTTCATCCAAGGATACAAAGGGGTATTTCACCGGCCAAAACTTCCTGATGTGTTTATATGTCCCGGCCAGGCCCTTATCGTGCCGCAGGGACAGCATCACCGGGTCGAGATCGTAGGGCGGAAAGGCGGTGTGAGCCGCTGGTCGCACATCTCATTCAACTTTCTCGGAGGTATTGATGTTTTCTCTCTTCTCGAAGTGCCGACAATCATCACGGGATCCCCTGCCCGACGGATCGGAGAGATCAACGAGGAGCTGGTCGCGCTGCATGCGGGCGAAGCATTGCCGCACTGGGTGATCCGGAGAAAAGCGCTTGCCTTGGAGCTGCTGTCCATCCCGATGGAGCAGTCCACAGTTCTCGCGGACCGCCTGCCTGCGGGAGATGCCATGGAAAGACTCGGCGGAGTTCTGGAGTTGATTTCGAAAAACCTGTCCACCCCTACTGATGTCGAAGAGATGGCCCGGACCTGCGCCCTGTCGGTATCGCGTTTCCACGCCACGTTCAAATCAGTCATGGGCGTATCACCTGGCCGCTACCTCCAGGATTTGCGGCTTCTGCGCGCCAGGCAGCTGTTGCTCACTGGGAATATGCCCGTGAAGGCGGTGTCCGCGGAAAGCGGATTCGGGGACGTGTTCCACTTCAGCCGTATCTTCCGCAAACGTTGTGGCACCAGCCCTTCCGCATACCGCATCCAGGTCCGCACCAGACAGAGTTTCTAGGGAATACTGAATATTGGTTAAATCAAGCAAGTATCCCTTCAGGTGCAATGCCTGGAAATGAGACTCCCCGGAAAAAATCTCGGTAGAAGCTTAAGCGTCCAATATAATCTCCTGTAACTAGTCAATGCCATTATCACCATATCAGGAAGTTAACATGCAACGACCACATCATCATATCGGAGTGGCCGAATGATAATGTTCAAAGAGATCAACATTACCCAAGTTTAATATTTCGGTCATATTCCGGTTACACCGCAATATTATAATAGCCTGCAAACATTAATCGGACAACCGTCACAGGAGGCAGGAAAATGGACAATATGCTTGCAGGCAATCTGAGGATCATCAAGTCCCTATATGCAAAATCACTTGCAGACTTGCTGTCCTCCGGGAAAACAATTGAAACAATAATCGACGAGATAACAAACCTTGATTTTGCGACTATGTCGGGACTTGATTCAAAGTTGTCCGGAAACCCTCACCAATGGAAATCAATTTTTGAAAAATACGGGGACAGCATCTCTTTCGTAACTGACAGTACAAGCATGATAGTCGGATACTGGCACTTTCTCGCGCTGAAAGAGGATTTCTTTAAAAAAGTATTGAACGGTGAAATGGAGGATGAGGAGATAACGGTAAGGACCGTCCAGCCGTTCCATGCGCCTGGATCTTATGACGTCTATTTCGTGGGAGTGGCAATTCATGACCAGCACCGCGGCTACAGGATCAACCGCATCCTATATGCTTCATTCCTGAAAATTCTAAATGATCTTTCAAGAAGGAACATGCATATCCGCAGCCTATGCGCCAACGTGCTTACGGAAAAGGGCGCCGTATTGAGCGAAACGCTCGGACTAAAACCGCTCAGGGCCCATAAAAGGCGTGGCAACATATATCTGAAGATCAATCAAATTGACAATGAAAACGCCGTATCCCCAACCAAGCAAGATTCTCTTGCTCTTGGTATTTAACACATCAGGAAAACATATGATTATCGTGCAGACTATAATTCTTATGCTCTGCATAGGGCTGGAGACATTCAAACAGGTTCTCTTCGCCCTGGCCGGTAAGAATAGCACTAATCGGATGACTTTGACCTTTGCCGCAATATTCACACATCTTGTCCAGCTGGGGCTATGGTTCTGGATTCTAAGCTTAATCCCTCTCGGAATAGCATTTCCCCTGATGAGCCTGAGCTTTGTAACTATAGCCGTGGCCGGAAAGATCTTCTTCAAGGAGAAACTCGGAATCCGCAGATGGGCGGCCACTCTCCTTGTTGCAATCGGAACATCTCTCATATGGGGGCATTGACATGGATCGCATGAAATTCCCTGACAAATTCCCCTATAGGCTATTAATCCTTCTGGTCCTTGCGGAAGTCCTGACCCTCTGCCTTGAAAAGATAGTTGTACTAAAGGCCAGCGGGGAAAGTATTGATTTCTATTTGAGCATCATGCTTAAACCCTGGCTCTGGCTTGTACTTATCATGAGCGGCGTCCAGCTTCTACTGTGGGTCAGGATTCTCAAGAAAACAGCTCTCAGCCTGGCATATACCGTATCAAGCATCAGCGTGCCTCTTACGATGTTTGCCGCATGGATATGCTTTGGAGAAAGCCTCTCCTGGCATGTCTGGCTGGGAGCTTTCCTCATTTCAATCGGCATAATCCTGATAGGTCCCGACGAGGAACCCGGCCATCATCCGACCATATATGAGAAGGACTCAAGAACTGAGGGAACTTCTCAAAATCCTATTTAGTTCCTGCGTCTGACTTAGGGCTCATTGAATCGAATTTAACTATCAAGGTCTTGAGGGCGGAAGCGCATTCCTCAGGAACCGGCTGGGCGCTCCGCAATGAAGAGAGAACCCAGTCTATCGATTTGTCAACCGAGGTCCACTTTTCAGGATTCATAGGCTTCATTTTCTCTTCTGCATTGTCCCATGCGGTCTCAAGCTCCTTGATTTTCGCCTTCGCTTCCGCCATCTGCTTCTTGCTGACAAGCTCCATTGTGTCCTCGGATATCTTCTTAAATGATGAGAGATCCCCGAGATCTGCTGACACCGCCGTCTTTTCATTCTTCTTCCCGGCGGCATCCGCTACATGAGCAACCACTCCGACAATCATAAAGACCACGAGGAATGTTGCGAGCATTTTCATATTCTTCATTTTCTTACTCCTTTATTTTTATTGTTATGTTTGATGTCATCTGCTTCCGATTGTCCAGGGCGTTGAACAAAGAGATCAATGATTCCAAAGATTTGCTGCACGCAACAGTATCCTGCCGGACAGCACGCAGTTTCCTAAGCACATCATCAATCGAATCGTCCAAGGTAGACCATTTCTCCGGATTCATTGTGTTTAGCTGCGCTTCTGCATTATCCCAGGCCGACTCCAAATCAGCAATACGATCCTTGGCGGCGGAGAGATTGCCGGTGCGTACCAGTCCCAGCGTGTCTTCCGCAATTTGCCGGAAAGCAGACAAGTCTCCCAGCGGTGAGCCTTGCGTTACATTGGCCAACGCATGATTTCGAAGCTGCGTGCTGCGCCAAAGGTAGCCTGCTCCGCCTACGAGCACCAGCACAGCCACAACCACGACAACCTGCCAGACGACGGCAAATCTATTTCCGTAGTAGGCCGGAACTTGTCGGGAAACGGCAGTTTCTTCCTCTTTGGCCGCAATCGTTGTCGACGGGTTGGTAATCAAATCCCGCTTGGTGATGCTGAGAAACATGACAACCGCTAGAATCGCGAGAAGGAATACCACGCTGGTGATCGTCGCGCCCAGTCCCAAACCTCCATTCGCCTGTGACTGGGACAGATAGTCCCCAAGCGAGGCTCCAAGAGGACGTGTCAGGATATAGGCAACCCAGAACGCAAGCACTGCGTCCAATCTGAAGCGCCAGGCAATCGTTACGATGAAAATGACTGCACAGACAATGATGCCTGTAAGCAGATAGCCGAGTCCGAGTTTTTCGGCCATTAGGTCTCCAGCTGCAGTTCCCAGCGCGAAAGTGAAAAGGATGGCCAGCCAGTAGAAGAGTTCCCTCCGACGTGTGAAAATAGAGTGGATCGAGAGGGTTCCCTCCTTGGCATACCATGCGATAAAAGTCAACGCCAATGCGATACTGAAGGCAACAGTGCTTAGTTCCAGCGGGATACCCATGCTGTCGGTCAGATTATCTGTAATCAGGGTGCCGAAGATGCTTATCAGGACGACAGCAAGCCAGTAAATGCCTGGTATATACTTCCTCGCTCTGAACTGGAATATGAGCACAACTGCCAGGATAACACCCATGGCAATGGAAGTGCCTGTCAGACCGAGACCGAGATTGACGTTCAGGAAATCCGAGGCAGTCTCACCTACAGTCGTGCACAGGACTTTTATGATCCAGAAATAGATGGTTATCTCGGGGACCTTGCACAGCATCCCGTTTCCAGGCACATCCATCGCATCCGACACTTGTAAATCCGTATTCCTCTCCATCTATTCTCCTGTTCCCTTCAAAATCTGGCATCCCGGATGTATTCTATTTTCACCATTATTATATTCAGTAGCTTTATCCTTCCTTGTCGTCATCATTATCCCCATCCGAATCTTCCTTTTCGCCTTCGCGGGTTTCAATGACTTTACCTTCAGGCGTCACTTTTATCTCATATTCCTTGCCATTAGCTTCGCCTTTGAGCTCATAAACAGTTCCTGACTTCTTCTTTTCAATTTCAGCTTCCTTCAGATTTATTCCTGCAACAGATTTCGCTGCAGCATCCTTGACCGCCTGAGGAACATCAGACAAAGGGATTTCAGAACTTTTATTTTTCTCGTTATCCATGCAATGGCATCCGACAACGCACACTCCGACCGCAAGCACCAGCAGCGCCGACATTAAAATGGATTTTAATTCCATGCTCGCTTTCTCCTTCTACGGTTTATTTATCCAATACATATACAGCTTATTTTTAACTGGAACATTACGGCAAAATTACGTATTGGCAATCTTGGGTCATCTCTGTCGTGTTAGTGATTTTCAGGAGGCTTGAACTGGCAGGCTGACCTTGAAAGAGCTTCCGGCCCCGACCTTGCTTTCAACAGCAATTGCCCCTCCATGCGCTTTGACTATTGATTGCGCCAGGCTAAGTCCAAGTCCGTTCCCAGGTTCCGAGCGACTCGTATCGCATCTGAAGAAGCGGTCAAATATATTTTTCAGATCCGTTTCGGATATGCCGCATCCGGTATCGCTGACAATAATCCCGGCACAACTTCCGTCGGAACTGACCGACATTATGATTCTCCCTTTTTCAGGAGTGTATTTAATGGCATTGTCCAAAAGGTTTGCAACGACCCGCTGAAGATGATTTATATCACCTAAAACTGTCACATGCTGCGGAGAAATATTGAGTTTGAATTCGATGTTTTTCATCTCCGCCATAGGCGTGAAAAGATCAAATGCGGCCCTGGCCACCTCGTTCATGTCGACAATATCTTTTGAAAAATCCAGCATCCCCGATTCGGCCCGTGTTATTTCAAGCATGGTGTTGATCATTCCAATGAGCCGATCGCACTCCTCAACCACGTCTCCCGACATTTCCAGGTAATCATCAATGTCCGGACTGCTGTTCACGGTGGTCTCTATGGTGCCCCTTATTCTTGTGAGGGGAGTGCGAAGATCATGTGCGATGTTGTCTGTGACCTCCTGAAGTTCGCGTATCAGAAGTTCAGTCTTGGAAATCATTTCATTGAAAGCGGTAACGAGATTTTCTATCTCCTCCCCTTCTTTCCCGCTTGACACGCGACTGCTGAAGTCCCCTTTGCCGATGCTTATCGCTGCCTCGCTTATCCTGTTGACTCCAGCCATGGATTTCCTTGCCACAAGCCATCCTGTCGCCGAGCTAATGACCAGAGAAGCAATGAAAACAGACAGGAATATGGATGAAAATGTCTTTAAGATCTTTTCTTCTCCAGAAAGCCTGATTCCTATCTCAAGAATATTGCCATCATAGATAAGCCTGTCGCAGACCCGCGTTTTTCCGTGCAGTCCGGAAACATTCATGGTCCTGAAGCTGCCCGATTTCCTGGCATCTGACACAATATTTTTCTCGGATGGAATTCCAGGCCAATGCCTCAAATCGGATTTTGCCAGTATCTCCCCGTTCTTTGAAACAAGGAGGAAATATATCTTTTTTTCACCTTCAAAATGACTTTCAGTTATAAATCCCTTCTCCAGCACGGCTGCGTCATATTTCTGATGCTTCTCAATTTCAATGATTTTCCCCTGGGCATCTATTCTGATCTCATATATTATTCCATCCGAAATTCCTATGAATTCATAACCTGTGAAATTCCCATTAGTTATCTCCTCATATCGCAAGATGTTCAGGTTTTTGACTGAATTTCGTACTGCCGAAACAATTTTATCCGGAACTTCCCTGTTTGCAGCCGACACAAGATCACTCTCCTCATATCTCTCCCCTTTCAGATAGTAATCTTCAAGTTGTCTTGAAATAACCATCAGTTTTTCATCGACATTCTTCATCATTCCCACATAAAGGAAATAATACACTGCCAGAAAAAGAGCTATGGAGGAAATGGCGAACAGAAGGGCATAAAGCAGCGCAATCCTGAACTTGACAGTTTTAAAGATGCTACTTTTTCTCTTCAAGGACATATCCAAAGCCTCTTACTGTGTGTATCAGGTTGGTTTTGAAAGGCCTGTCTATCTTGTCCCTGAGGCGGCAGATCCTTGCTTCAACAATGTTTGTCTGGGGATCGAAGTTATACTCCCATACGTTCTCCATTATCATGGTCTTTGAAACGACCTTTCCGGCATTCCTCATCAGATATTCGAGCAGGACGTATTCGAGCGGCTGTATGTCGATTTTTGTCCCGCCACGGAAAACCTTGTGGCTGAGGAGTTCTATCTGGAGGTCTCCCACTGAAAGGGTCGTAGGCTCAGTTACCGCGCTGGACCTGCGGAGCAGGGCCTGTATTCTTGCCAGAAGTTCTGAAAAGGCAAAGGGCTTCACAAGGTAGTCGTCTCCGCCTTTCTGCAAACCCTTTATCCTGCTGTCAACCGAGCTTTTCGCGCTCAAGAAGATTATGGGAACCCGTATTTTCCTTTTCCGCAGCTCCTCCACGAGCGCAAACCCGTCAAGCTTCGGAAGCATGATATCTATAACGGCAACATCGAAATTCTCGGTAGTACCCCTAAACAGGCCGTCCACGCCATTGTCAGAATGCTCAACCCTGAACCCTGACTGCTTCAGGCCTTTGACAATGAAATTCGCAGTCTTTGCATCGTCTTCAACAAGTAATATCTTCATAATTCGGCCCTCATCTTCACGTAATGGCTATTTTCATATCGCACCATACCATATCTGCCAATGTAAATTCTTACAAACACAGATGAGTTCCCTTACTCCTTGCCTACCTGTTTATATCCAGCCATCTGCGGTGGGCCCACATCCATTGTTCCGGATAACGCGCAACTACTTTTTCTATTTCAGAGGTATATCTCTGGACAAGCTTACCTACATCGCCTGCCCTGTCGCCGGAAGGAGTCATCGTAATCGGTTCTGACAGTATAAATTCAAATTTGAAGTTATCATCAACACGCCTGGGCATGAGAACTACTATCGGTATGCCTGTCTTGAGATGCAGAAGGGCCGGAAGAGTATGTGTCATGGCGGGATGCCCAAAGAAGACTGTTTTCACCCCTTCCTTACCTCCCGCATGCTGGTCTGGAAGTATGGCGATTGACTGCCCGTTCTTCAGCGCCTTGAGAAGGATCCTGACGGCTCCTTTTTTATTGCACACATCGTGTGAATATATTTTGCGCTGTCCTTTGATGTACTCCCCTATCCTGGGATTGTCGAAAGGACGCATGATGCTCATCAATGGCCTTCCGGATTTGATGACTATGGTCGGACCTGCGGCCTCCCAGTTCCCAAAATGCGCACAGACGATTATTGCCTGCATTGAATTTCCATTTTCTGGGAAAAACATTTCCCTTGAAAGCCCGGAACCGGAGATGGAAAGGATTTCCGGCAGATTTTCCGGACTCAGCATCTGCGGACATCTGAAAATTTCGACCGCCATTTTCATGAAATGTATGAAGTTTCTCCTGGCAAGGATGCGGGCCTCGGCCAAATCCTTGACAATACCCGCATGCAAAAGATGCTGGACCACCCGAGTCCTGTGTTTTTTATCGAGAAAAAAGAAGATCAGGCCGCATATCTCAGCCGTCTTGTAGCAAATCCCGAGAGGCAGGCTGCAGATGATCCCAGACACCGACATGAAGGAATAGTATTCAATGTTTATCGCTAAATTGCTTTTCATATGTTAAGAATCATCCTGATTTGCTTTTTACAATAATCCCTTCCCTTAACCGGAATGTGACCTGTAAATTATTTATTGGTAATCAGAAAAAATATTCCCTGAGACAAAAAAAAGGGCCGGCTTTTACGCCAGCCCCTCAGTTGCCTTGTCTTTTCCAAATCTTATGATGGTTTCTGCTTGCCGGTATCTGTAGGAGCAGACTTGCACTCCGTAATCTTCAGGATTTTCTTCCCGTCAGCCTTTTCAACCAGAGTACCCTTGATCTGGCTCTTGCTGTTGGGTTTGACGCTGGCCAGCGCGGCCGCCAACAGTTTCTCGGTTGCATCGTCCATTTGCACATTGTACTGCTGTGAATCCGTGTCGTTCGTGAAAGTCGCAGAGCTTTTCCCTGAGGTATCCTTTGAAACGGCTACGGTGCCGATCCAGACCACATCTGTGCTCTTGTCCTTCTTCGGCTCAGCTTTCTTGTTCAACTCATTGTTCTTGTTGGAATTGTTCTTGCTCGTACTGACGCTTGTTCCCGCAATCAGGCCTGTCGACAGGAATGCGCCGGCGATCATGCACACTAAAGCGGTTTTCAACAGTTTCTTTTTCATTCTGCGTCCTCCTTTATGAATTTATTATTTTGCCTACTCATATACCTTTATAATGACCGGAACATGACTGTAACATTATATTTTGGTAATGTTGGCCGGAAATACGGAAATGCTCCTTAACGAATGTTTGAATTCACGGTTTTTTGGATTTAGTTTCAGTCGTCTTCAACTTGGAATAGCCACGTTTAATCAAGGAATTCCTGCAACATGCATACGCCGATGATTAATCTGAAAAATGATGTTTTCAGTATGCTCACTGACAGTATTACAGCAGTCAAATCACGGCCTTTTATCTTTCTTGCACGCCCAATTCTCGCCGGTACCGCCGGGGTGCTGCTCTTGTTCCCCTATGATGCAAGCATCGCAAAACATTTCAATGAATGCCGCAGTGCCGGAACTTACGGATTTATGAAATGCGTAAGCCTCTACGGCAATTTTCTCGGAGTCATGTCCGTATGTATCGCTGTCTGGGGATGGGGTTTAATGCGAAACAGGAGAAGCCTTGTCCTTGCAGGAACTGCTGCGCTTCTTGCGGCATCCCTGGCCGGGCTTTTTGACAATGTAATTAGGGTGTCGACAGGCCGTCCGCGCCCTAAGACAATGATTGAGCATGAAGTCCGGGATAGTTTCTACGGCCCAAGCTTGGACTCGCGATACCAGAGCTTCCCCTCCGCACATTGTGCCGTTGCCCTTGGTGCAGCAATTGCGATATCCGTGTGCGTTCCACCACTTGCATTACCTGTGCTCGCAGGGGCTTTGCTTGTAGCTTTTTCCAGGATGTATCTTCTTGCCCACTATCCTTCGGATGTATTCATGGGATGCGTAATCGGCATCTGGTTTGGACTGGTCATTGGAATTGAGTCTAGACGGATTTCTCCCTGACAGCTCCAACTATGTCCCATCTTTGACACAGAGACGGTTTATAACAGGGATAAAACGTGATAAGATTTCATCACCTGTTTATATCCAGCCATCTGCGGTGGGCCCACATCCATTGTTCCGGATAACGCGCAACTATTTTTTCAATTTCGGAAGTGTATCTCTGAACAAGCTCCTTCACATCTCCTATCTTGTCGCCGGAAGGAGTCTTTGTAATCGGATCCGACAAGATGAATTCGAATTTGAAGCTGTCATCGATCCGTCTCGTAAGGAGAACCACTATCGGTATGCCGGTCTTAAGGTGCAGGAGCGCCGGAAGAGTGTGCGTCATTGCGGGATGCCCGAAGAAGACTGTCTCCATCCCCTCGTTCCCTCCCGCATGCTGGTCCGGCAGTATGGCGATGGACTTCCCTTCCTTCAGGGCCTTGAGGAGAATCCTTACGGCCCCTTTCTTGTCGCATATGTCGTTTAAAAATATCTTGCGACGGCCTTTGATGTATTCCCCTATCCTGGGATTGTCGAAAGGGCGCATGATGCTCATCAGCGGCCGTCCGGACCTGACGGCTATCGCAGGACCTGCGACTTCCCAGTTTCCAAAATGCCCGCTGACTATTATTGCCTGTGCTGAGTTTCCATTGTCCGGAAAAAACATTTCCCTGGATTTATCCGAGCCTGAGATAGAGAGGATTTCAGGCAGTCTCTCCTTGCTCAGCATCTGGGGGCACTTGAAAATTTCGACCATCATCTTTATGAAATGTATGAAGTTCCTCTTCGCAAGGATACGGGCTTCAGCCACGTCTTTGACAATTCCCGCATGCAGGAGATGCTGGACTACCCTTGTCCTGTGTTTTGCATCAAAGTAGAAGTAAAATGAACCGCATATTTCCGCCAGCCAGCAGCAAATTTTCAGAGGAAGGCGTTTTATAATTCCAGATGCCCCCATGAAGGCATAATATTCCATATTGATTGCAAACTCGCTCTTCATCCGGACACAGCACTCTCTTGTTGATTCAGACCAACATAATGGATCCCCTTAACCGGAATGTGACCTGCAGATTATTTATTGGCAATAATAGTATCTTATAGCCGTTTTAATCTGTTTTTCAATGGTATGAATAATGATTCCATCCAATCTTTGATACATAAACGGTTGAAAACAGAACAATTTGAGTTCTAATTTCATTCTGGTTTTCTGCAAAACGCGAGTTCAATACAAATTAAGAGGTTGGACATGGATCATCGCATCATCGTTAAAAAGCTTCAAATCCTCCAGTCAATGATCAACGAATCCCAATTGCCGATCAAAGGCTGGCAGGCACGGACTGCCGACCATCTCTCACCCGGAAAATATACATACGACGCCAGCTGGTCGAAAACCTCCACGCCCGCCTCTTTCACCGCAGGGAAGACTGTCTTTCTGCGGACACAGGTCGACGTGCCTGTTTCAGCGCCATTGAAAGACACTTATCTGAGCTTCGATTTCCAGGACATGGAGGGAATGATCCGGGTCGACGGCAAATCGTATGCCGGACTAGATGCTAACCATACCCGTGTCCCTGTGCCAAAGAAGGGGAAATTCGAGATCGAGATCGAGTTCATCTCGATGCCTGCGGTCATGTACGTGCCGGAACTCGCATCGAAGAGCAGTGTGTTTTCGGGAGGCGCGATCGCCGTCGTGAACCGTGAGATCGAGGCGCTCTGCCATGATGTCCGTTTCGCATGGGAGACGACGAAAGTCATCAGCGATACCCGGCGCAAACCGCTGCTGGAGGACGCCATCGAGGCTGCGCTTCTCGCAGTCGATCTCACCTTGCCGCGACAGCGTCTTGTGCAGGAGGTCTCCAATGCCAGGAGAATTTTCAAAAACAGGATCTCCGGGATTTCCCCCGATCCTGAGGCGGGAGGAATTTACGCGGTCGGACACACCCACATCGACACCGCATGGCTATGGCCGCTGAAGGAGACTGTCCGGAAATGCGGACGAACTTTTTCCACGGCATGCCGCATGATGGAACGTTATCCCGACTTCCATTTCGCCTGCAGCCAGGCACAGCTCTACAAATATACGAAAGACAATTATCCGGAACTCTACACCCAGATCAAGAAATGGGTGAAGCTCGGGCGGTGGGAGACTACCGGCGCCATGTGGGTGGAGGCGGACTGCAACGTGACAAGCGGCGAATCGCTTGTCAGGCAGATCCTCCACGGACTTGATTTTTTTGAGAAGGAGTTCGGAACAAGACCGCGCGGATGCTGGCTGCCGGACGTGTTCGGATATCCGTCATCGCTTCCTGAGATACTGGCAGGCTGCGGCATCAAATACTTCTATACCTACAAGCTGCACTGGCAGGCAAGGAATCCTTTCCCATGCCATCTGTTCCATTGGAAGGGGCTCGACGGTTCCGAGGTGCTTGCACATGTCGTCAACCATGTCTGGGGCTACAACTGCAACATGACACCGGATCATCTGTTTAAAGGATGGGAGATGTATGCGCAGAAGGCCCAGTATCCGGAAGTCATCTTTCCTTTCGGCTATGGGGACGGCGGCGGGGGAGTCAATGAGGAAATGATGGAGATGTGCAAGAGGGCGAAGGGACAGTTCCCCGGACTGCCCGCTCTGCGGACCGGCTCATCCGAAGGATATTTCGATGATGTCGTAGCCCGGAAACCTGATCTTCCGGTCTGGGACGGCGAACTGTATGTCGAAACCCACCGTGGCACTTACACGACGCAGTCAGCCCTGAAAAAGGCCAACCGTGCAAGCGAACTCCTGTTGCGAGACGCGGAAATCTTCGGGGTTCTGTCGAAGATGAATGGACGGACTCCCCGATCGCAGGCGCTTCATGACGCATGGGAGCTTGTGCTGCTCCACCAGTTCCATGACATATTGCCGGGCAGCAGCATTGCCATGGTATATGCCGACGCTCTGGAAGACCACGCCAAAATACAGACAATAGCAAATGAGGAGATAGGGAAGAGCCTGTCGAGCCTTGCGCCAGCTCCGAAATCCCAGAAGAGCATAAGCGCAATTCGCGTCTTCAACTCGCTGTCCTGGACAAGGAATGACACAGTGATGGCGGAAGTTCCCGACACCGGAGACGAATTCGTTGCAACTTCCCCGGATGGAAAATCATATCTGGCTCAGGTACTCTCCCGGAAATCAGGAACTGCCACAGTTGTCTTCCAGGGTGCTGAAATTCCATCTGTCGGATATAGGGATTTCTTAATTTCCAAAGCCACGGCCGCGGATAAGTCTGGAATCACCGTCACCGCAAATAAAATTGAAACGTCCGCCTTCCTCATGACATTGAACAAGGACGGCGCCATCACAAGGCTTTATGATAAAATCAATCGGCGCGAGATCATCGCCCATGGTACGGTCGGCAACGACTTGCAGCTCCTGCAGGACGGTCCGGAACATGAGGACGCATGGAATGTCCACGAGACAACTGACAAGCGGCGTTATCCTTTCGAGGGAAAAACCTCGATCACGGTGGTTGAAACAGGTCCGGTAAGAGGAATGCTCCGGGTAAGACGGACACACCGGAAGAGCGTGATCGAGCAGGACATCGTCATCTACGCCGGCATGGACCGGATCGACTTCGTTACGCGAGTGGGCTGGCAGGAACGGCAGACGATGCTGAAGACTGCTTTCCCTCTTGAGATCCGCAGCTGCCGCGCCACCTATGAGGTGCAATTCGGCGCCCTTGAACGGCCGACCCACAGGAACACCTCGTGGGATCAGCAGAAATTCGAAGTTCCCGCACAGAGATGGGCGGACATGTCGGAGAGCGGCTACGGTGTCAGCCTCTTGAACGATTCACGTTACGGCTACGATGCGAAAGGCAATGTACTCCGCCTGACTTTGCTGCGGAGCACGACTTTTCCTGATCCCCAGGCCGACCGCGGAAAACATGAATTCACCTATTCCCTTCTGCCACATGCCGGGAACTGGGTCGAAGGCGAAACTGTCCAAAGGGCGTGGGAACTGAACGTACCTGTCAGGGCAAGACCCATTTCTGTTCCATCTTCAAGTGAAACTGACAGCCGATGCTTCCTTTCCTTGGAAGGCGCTGATGCGGTAGTTGAGACGCTAAAACCTGCGCTGGATGGCCGTGGATTCATACTGAGGATCTACGAACCATGCGGCGGCCGAGGAGAAGTGACCGTAAAGACGGAGATCCCGCTGAAGAAAGTGTTGAACTGCAATCTGGTGGAAGAAGATGCGAACGAGCTGCCTTTGAAGGCTGGAAAATTCCAATTCACCATAAAGCCGTTTCAAATCCGCACATTCCGGCTTTTGAACTAGCCATGGATGATTGGATTAATGGATGTCCAGCCTTCGACAGGCTCAGGACAGGAAAAACCGCCTAATGATGAGGCAAAATCTCCAGCTCAACGGTTACCCGTTAAGCTTGGCGCTTTAAGGCAAACAAGTTTTTTCACGATAAAAGTACGTTGGGCTTTAGCCTGAATATTTCATGAAATAAAAATGAAATATTCACCCGAAGGGCCGTGATGAGCTCAGGAGAGCTCAAACGGGG
>JANYBI010000005.1 GCA_025360875.1 Lentisphaerota bacterium | reverse complement strand
TACTTTTATGGTCATGTTTATTAATTTCCATCTTAAATATGAAGAATTATGATAAATTGTTGGCATTACATTTTAAGTTTTATAAATTTCCTTAGCCTCAAAATTATAGAAAAAACGCTTCAAACTGTCGAAAACAAGTCTCGATATCAGCATAAGCCGCCATGTTGTTCTCCACCGTCGCAGATATCGCGGACGACAACTCGGAAAGCGAGGATTTAGGAATGGGCTGAGGAATGAGTGAACAGGAGGAGAGGATGATTGCCTCCAAAACAATTAGAAAATTACAAAGCAGTATTTTTGTTTTCATATTCGTTCGTAGTTAATGCCGCAAGGCATGTTCTTCACGCCAGGTTTCTCCGAAACCGGTTTCCTTATCCACCAAAAACATGAATATAGCCAGAATAAGGCAACATCATAACATATAAAAGCAAAGCCGAGAACAATAGTGTCATAAATATTATTAACGCATAAATAAGGTTCGTCCATTCCTTATTCCTAAACTTCCATTCAGCTAGTCCAATGAATACAATTATTAATGCGGGCAATCCAAATCTTAAAAATGGATTTTTTGCAAAATCAATTACCATACAAGTTGAAGATGGTAATTTTTCACCTTCCAGAGCTCTTTCAAACATTGCTTCGTATGTGTAATAATTGCTGTTCTTTTCATGTTTCCCGAAAATCGGTTTCCCTGTAATCAAAATCAAGACCAGAGAACTTATTACGGCTAACACAGCGGTAAAAATTCGAAGTTTGTCATTTTTCATATCGCCCCTAGGCATTATACCAGTTTCATCGAAACTTGACATACTAAAGTAAAACAGGCTTTTAGCCTGTATTTAAATTGCAGACAGGAATGTCTGCATTACTCTTAAGAAAACTCTGGACACGCTAAAGCCGTGAACTCCAACAATTCAGCTTTACAAACTTGTGTCGTCTGCCTTCTGCCTGCCGCGGCGTAGCTTCTCAGCGTAGCCGAAAAATCTTCCCTCGCCGATTCTCCGATTCGCCCATTCTCCGATTCATTCATCAAGCCGGCTCAATCTTGTCGAATCCCGTGAACGGTCTTAGGACTTCAGGAACGATCACTGTCCCATCTTCCTGCTGGAAGTTTTCGAGGATCGCGATCGCGACCCTGTCAGTGACAGCCGTCGCGCTGATGGTATGGACAAACCCTCTTGTCCCGTCGTCCTTCTTATATTTTATATTCAGGCGGCGCGCCTGGAAATCGGTGAGGTTTGTATTGGAAGTGACTTCCCTGTAGCCTCCGAATCCCGGGAACCATGCCTCCGTGTCGTATTTCCTGTAGCCCGGCGCACCCATGTCGCCAAGACATACATCGACCACGCGGTACGGTATTCCGAGCTTCTGCAGGAGATATTCCTCGTTCACGAGACATTCCTTATGATACTTCTCAGAGTCCTCAGGCAGGCAGAAGATGATCTGTTCGACCTTGTGGAACTGATGGACGCGGAAAATTCCTTTTGTAGCCTTGCCATAGCTTCCGGCTTCTGTCCTGAAACAAGGGCTGAATGCAGTATATCTAAGTGGAAGCGTCGCAGCATTCAATGTCTCGTCAGTATGAAATGCGACAAGTGTCTGCTCGGAAGTTCCAATCAGCGCAAGGTCCTCCTTTTCGATCTTGAAAGTCTGGTCGGCGAAGAAGGGAAGGTATCCGGTCCCGAAAAGAGTCCTCTCCTTGGCGCAGCATGGAGTAATAAATGAAGTAAAACCTTTCTTGATAAGTTCCATCTGCGTCCAGAAGAACATCGCGTTGCAGAGCTGTGCCCCCTTGCCTTTCCAATAGTAGAAACCTGATTTTGCGACTTTCACACCACGCGGCGCATCAATCACTCCAAGCAGATCGCCAAGTTCCTGGTGATCTTTCGGCTTGAATGAGAACTTATAGACTTCGCCGACCTGCCTTATTTCCTTGTTTTCAGTATCGTCTTTTCCCGCAGGAGTCTCTGGAGAGATTATATTTGGAAGCCATCCCATCATGGCGTCGAGCTGCTTCTGCATCTCTTCCAACTTCGGCTCGAGGACTGCGAGTTCCTCCTTGATCTTCTTGACCTGTTCCCTGGCCTCGGGCTTGTCCTTGCAATCCTTGCTGAGCTTATTCCTGTCTGACCTCATCGTTTCCGTCTTCACGGTCAGCTCGCGCATCTCCTTGTCGAGTGCGACAATCGCATCGACATCGACTTTCGCCCCGCGAACTTCGCAATTTTTCCTTATAAATTCCGGATTATCCCTTAGCAACTTTATGTCTATCATATTACTCCTTTTAAAACAAATTTTTTCAACCACAGAACACACGGAATACACAGAAAGCTAAATAATTATTCTCTTATATTCGAGTTTGGGATAATGGCCGAAATTGGCCAGAATCCCAATCCTATATCCTGAAGCCTTCAGATAATTGAATAGCTGGGCTTCATGCTCATCAGTCAATGCAGACAAGGCCTTTATCTCCAAAATGATCTTGTCAAAACATACAAAATCAGGCTTATATGTCTGTTTCAATTTGAAATCCTTATATGAAATCTTCAGCTCATGTTGTTCCTTAAAGGGGACTTCACGTCCTTTGAATTCAAAAGTCAGACATTCCTGATAGACAGCCTCAAGGAAACCACAGCCCATTTCCTTATATACATCGAAGCACGATCCAAGTATTTCATACGTTTCTTCTTTATATAAGAACGGTTTCATTCTGTGTCTTCTGTGTGTTCTGTGGTTAAAACTCCCATTCTTAGAACTGCGGCAAAGGGAAGTTCCTCGTGAACTCTTTCACTTCAACGGCTATCTGCTTCAGTGCCGCCTCATCGTTCTTGCAGTCCACGGCCCTTTCTATCCACGCGGCTATCTTCGTCATCTCCGCCTCTTTCATTCCACGGGTGGTGACTGCCGGAGTACCGACCCTGATACCGCTGGTCACGAAAGGTTTTTCAGGATCGAACGGAATCATGTTCTTGTTAACGGTGATTGCGGCCTTGTCAAGAGCCAGCGCTACTTCCTTGCCTGTCGAGTTCTTCGGACGCAGATCAACAAGCATCAGATGGTTGTCCGTACCGCCAGACACAATCCTGAAACCGCGCTTTCCAAGCTCTGCGGCAAGATGAGCGGCATTTTTCACAATCTGTTTCTGATATTCCTTGAAGCCCGGTTGTAGCGCCTCATGGAAACAGATGGCCTTCGCGGCTATCGTATGCATCATCGGTCCGCCCTGAAGTCCGGGGAAGAGCTTTGAATTGATATCTTTCGCATATATTTCCTTGCAGAGGATCAATCCTGAACGCGGACCGCGAAGCGTCTTGTGTGTCGTAGATGTCACGACATCGGCATAGGGTACCGGATTCGGATGGAGACCGGCCGCGACGAGTCCGGCGACATGCGCCATATCGACAAACACCTTTGCGCCCACCTTGTCGGCTATCTCGCGAAACCTCTTGAAATCAAGAGTCCTGGGATATGCGCTTGCGCCGACGACAATGACCTTCGGATTGTTTGCCAGTGCGAGCTTCTCGATTTCGTCGTAGTTGAGCATTTCAGTATTCTTATCCACGCCGTATGGAACAATCTTGTAGAGCATTCCGCTGAAATTCATCGGATGACCGTGCGTGAGATGTCCGCCGTGGGCGAGATCCATGGCGAGGACCGTGTCACCAGGCTTGATAAGTGCGAAATACGCAGCCATGTTGGCCTGACTTCCCGAATGAGCCTGCACGTTGGCGGCTTCAGCGCCGAAAAGCTGGCATGCGCGCCTTATCGCAAGGCTCTCCACCTCGTCAACCACCTCGCAGCCGTTATAGTAGCGTTTGCCGGGATATCCTTCGGCATATTTATTCGTGAGGACAGTACCCTGGGCGGCACGGATTGCGGTACTCGCAAAATTCTCAGAGGCGATAAGTTCGAGACCTCCGTCCTGGCGTTCCAATTCCTTGTCGAGCATATCCGCAATTTCCGGATCAGATTCACGGACCGCGGCTATTTCGTCATAAGTCTTCTTTTCAATCTTTTCAAGTCTTCTGACATGCCTTTCATCCTTGCTGAAAGGAGTTGAAAGCCAGGTCTTCACAAGCTTCTCCGCGGTCTCAAATGAAACAATGTCTGCAGGAATGACCAGCACATTGGAACAGTTGTGGTCGCGGCTTGATTTCGCCACTTTCTCGTCGGTGACGACAGCAGCCCTGACGTTGTGGAAACGGTTCGCCGTAATTCCCATCCCAACTCCGGAACGGCAGATCAGGATTCCACAGTCGGCCTTCCCCTTGACTATAGCAAAACCAAGTTCGGCACCGAAATCAGAATAGTCGTCGGACGGATCGGCCTTGAACGGCCCCTTGTCCAGAACCTTGTGCTTCATGGCGGAAAGCATCGCCGCGAGCTTTTTCTTGAATTCAAATCCACCATGGTCTCCGGCTATCGCAATTGTCAGTTCCTTCTTGGTGGACCAGTCTGCTATCTTTCTCATTTTAAATTCCTTATATTTATAATTATAATTTCATAATTATTAGACGGGATTACAGGATTTTCATGATTCTTAATCCATGCTTAATCAGGTAAATCATGTTATCCTGTCAATACTGCAATTTATTCCCTCGCTTTCTTCTTCCCAATCACTTCCCTGAACATATTGTCAAGCGCCTCCTTCATTTCGCTGAAGCAGTCGCTGTAAATCTTTTCCGATCCCCCGAAAGGGTCTGAAATGTTGCCTTCTTTCTGGGCAAATTCAAGCAGGTTCCTGGTTTTTTTCAGGGCCGCAGGCTGCATAGCGCCTATATGGTGGCGATGCGGATCGGTCATCGTTACAATCATGTCGGCTTCGTTTATCATACCGACTGTCAGCAAGGAGCTCCTGTGCCTGGAAAGGTCAACTCCATATTTTTTCATCAGCGCGGCAGTCTGTAGCGAAGCGCCATCCCCGCCACTGGCGAAAGTTCCCGCTGAAGACACTGAAATGTCAAACCTGCCGGCCTTCTCGCAAAGGCTGCTGAAATACGCCTCCGCCATCGGGCTCCGGCATGTGTTTCCAGTACAGACAAATAATATTTTCATATATTCCCACTTATAAATTTGCGCCAGCAAACTTATTTCTGAAGTTCAATGTTCAGCTTTCCGATCTTGTAATGCATTATCCGCTGGGTTGTATTCAGGGCGCGGGCGGCGGCGGCGACGTTCCAGCGGTTGTTCTTCAATGCATCTACAATGAGCTCCTTCTCAAAGGACGCGACCATCGTCTCAAACGAGGCTCCGTCCTCGGGGATGATCGACGTACCGCTTTCCTGGGCCGTCTGCAGCGAAGGCGGCAGATCATAGGCGTTTACAACGTCATTGGTGGTCACGAGGACAGCCCTTTCAAGGCTGTTCTCAAGTTCCCTGACATTTCCCGGCCAGTGATATGCCATCATCATATTTATAGCGGGAGTCGAGATCCTGCGGACATTCTTCTTGTACAGCTTGTTGTACTTGTCCAGGAAATGATCGGCAAGAAGTATGATGTCCGATTTCCTCTCCTTCAGCGCCGGCAGGATTATCGGAAAGACATTCAGCCTGTAGTACAGATCCTCCCGGAACTTGTTCTCCTGGATCGCCTCCTCGAGATTGCGGCTGGTCGCGGCTATTATCCTGACATTGGATTCCACCAGTTCGTGCCCGCCGACCCTTTCAAAGACACGCTCCTGCAGGACGCGCAGAAGTTTCACCTGTACGGGTTGGCTGATGTCGCCGATCTCATCCAGGAAAAGTGTTCCACCGTTGGCTATTTCAAAACGCCCCTTGCGCTGCTGGTGGGCACCGGTAAAGGAGCCCTTCTCATGTCCGAAGAGTTCGCTCTCTATCAGATTTTCAGGGAGAGCCGCACAGTTGACGGCTATGAACGGACCGCTCTTTCTCGGGCTGGCGTAGTGTATAGCCCTGGCGACAAGCTCCTTGCCTGTTCCCGATTCCCCGCGGATCAGGACAGTCGCCGGACTGTCCGCAACCTGTGCGATCATCGCATATACGGACTTCATGCTGCTGCAGTTTCCGATTATATTGCTAGGATGGAACCTGACACCAAGCTCCTGGCGCAAACGTTCGTTCTCATTGCGGAGCTGG
>JANYBI010000114.1 GCA_025360875.1 Lentisphaerota bacterium | reverse complement strand
AGACTGGAGCAGAACAGCTCGATAGCCCATAGCCACGACCGTACGAGCCATTCTGGAATTACCATCCGGTGTTGTTCGGCCAAAAGAGCCTCATCTGTCTTGCTTTGGTAATAGACTACAATTGCTATTGCTGGCAGAACGCAGACGCCACCTACAAGTGCCAACTCGACCAACAGCCCAAACCATCCACCTTTCATATTATGCCAGTAACGGTCTGTTAGGACAGACCACCCATCGTAATAAAATAGACTGCACACTAACACCAAGGTAGCTGAGCAAAAAGGTCCGGCAAGCAGCGTGCCATAGGACAGTGGCTTCTTGCATGCAAACCGATATCTGCACAGAAGGAATGTCGTGAGAATCGCCATTGGAGTGCTCATCAGAATGTACTGAAGGGACCATGCCCATCTGCCGCCATTAACAACCTCCACGGCGACGATAGTAACCCAAAGCGATAGGGCCATAACCGCCGCCAGTCCCGATATTAATGTTTTCTTCTTCATATAGTCATCCATCATCACCCATGCAGCGTATCACTTCCCTGCATCAGGCTGCGGAGCTTCCGGAACCTTCAGGGGGACATCGTCAGAGCCGGAGGCTTTCGGTGCGGCTTCATTGGAACCGGGCCTTCTCATCCCCTGCATTCCGGCCATTGCCTCCGCCAGCATGAACCTTATCATCTTGCCCCTGCCCGGCATCTCCATACGCATGACAGCGACCTTGATGGTTTCTCCCTGCTTCTTATCCGAGGTGCCCATGGGATCCATGACAACAACTTCGGAATCCTTATATTTAATCACGTATGCCTTGAACTTGGCGCCGTCATCAACTGCCGAGTAGACCTTGACCACCTGGGCTTCTATCATCTCGGACTTCTGCATGGGCGGCATCTGGGGCGCATTTGCAGGCTTGTCACCTGACGGTGCGGGCCTGGCGGGGGCGTTGTCCTGGGCATACGTTATGATACCGAACGCTGCAATTGCAACCACTGTCACCGCTGTCTTCTTCATCGTAGGTCTCCTTATGTTATAGTTTCATGATTTGTTTATCTCATGTATCATCTCGCAGAGCCTGGCAAAATTCCGCATGTTGAATTTCATCGCCAGACGCGGCAGGTCGAGATGTTCACCTTTCCGGATCTCCTCCTTGACAGGAGGCGAAGGCTTTATTTCACCGCTAACGAACTCCAATATTATGTCCTCCATTGTCAAAATGTCAACAGAACACAAGTCCTAGAACAGGCTTACAACATCACCAGTCGTCAGCACTCCCTATTTCCCCAAAATACTAAAATAATTCATTTCTTTTCCGACAACCATTTTTGGTACAACATAACCCCTGCATCGCGTTTTGCCTCGGGCCAGAAAAGCTGGAATTTAGGCCCTTCCTGATATTCTGAATAAAGATATGCGAAGACATCGCAAACGCGAAATGAGCGTTTTTCACCGGATGGAGGCGTATCGGGATCGCCGTTGGAACCACTAAAGCTAAGGACATGGTCCTTGAGTTGAATATGGGCTTCACTATAGATGGTCCAATCTTTTCGTGGGTAGAAAATGATATCACCTGCAATTGTTTTGTCCGCCAGACCGCGTGACGCCTGCTTGCGAAACTCTGCTGTTTGAGGAAGTGATGACTTCCAGAAATCTGTAAACCAGGAATCATTGCCTTTGGCCAGAATATCTGACCATGGTGATTTTGGATCGTTAAACAGGTAATCAATCGCCCTTCCAATGCTGGGCCGTGCAGTCCCCTGGCATAATGGCTTTTGCAGTTCCCTGGCATGGAACCAAACGTTTTTAAGATCGACTTTTTGAATCCACGCAGCATACTCATCATAGCCTGATTCATCACCGCAACGTACACGAGCAAGTGTCATTTGAGCGATCATTTCTCCTAAACTTTCGGCCGGATCTCCGGCTAGGCCGTCATTCGGTTGTTCACCAATGCTCCACGCACGCATCAAACGCTTCTTGAGCACTGGAATCGCCGCTGTCTTGTCCCAGGAGGCTAGCGCAAGCGCCATTCGTCCCGCGTCCAAATACTCAAAACTTGATTGGGTACTAATGCCAGCGATATCGTCAGATCGTTGTGCCATAAGTTGGGAAACCGAAGGCGTACGCCCGTCTCGCAGATTTTCACCTCGTAGTTCAATTTTTTGATCTGGCTTACGGTCGGGAATAGTCGTCCAGCCACCATGAGTCTCTACATCGGTGGGCTGAACGATACGGGCAGCTGCCTGGAGCCATTGATCTTTGTCCGCCTTGTCGTCCTTCAGTGTCTCATAATAGCGTTCAAAGGGCGGCAGAGCTCCCATTTTCGACCAGTATGCGCGAATCTGGGACGCCATCTCCTTGTTCGAAAACGGCTCTCCTTTCTCGCTGTAAGATTTAAACTGGACACTCAGCAACTCCGTTAAAGCTGCATATGCCGCTTCTGAAACTGAAATCAGATGACGAGAACGCATAAAATCACGTGTGAAGGATACGGAGCGAGTTAGGCGCGAGTCATTTTCCATTGTGTTCAGGAGAGGCTCCACTGTTTCATCCCCACGTTTCACCAAAGCTACAACACGTGAATCTCCAGAGAGAGAAATCCAGCCTGGCTGCCCACTTTGCCGGATGTTAACGTTCTGCAGATCGTCAATCAGTCCTGAGATATCTTTCTTTGCCTGTGGTGGATTCTTCTTGTCCGCCACTCGGTGCTCGCAATCGGACAGGAAAGAAGGAAGTTGCTTTAAAAATGGCAAGTAGGAAAGATTGCTGTCTTTAGAGCCAGAGCCGGAGGAATCAGAAGGGGGTTTGAAACCGCGAAGGTTTGCTTCAGCTTCGATGAGCGGTTGAACTTTGGCCAGCATCCGTGCATCGGCAAGTGCCAATCGGTCATCGCCCCTTTCGTGGGCGCAAACAGCACGCTCAAAGGCAAACCACGTCCACTCCTTTGCCAGATTCAGATAAGGATCGGAAGATTCTTCGGGCCAGCTCTGTTTTGACATCCGATTAATCATTTCCATTTCGCCCAAGCGCATTAGCAATACCAATTTCAATGCCATAGGCTTAGTAAAGTTTATGGAAAGTTCTTCTGAAGCCACATTGAAGTCCCAATTCTGAGCCTGCATCTTGGGATCAGGAGATAGATCCTTATGAAGGTCGATAGCATCTCCCACCTTAATTACCGGATAAACGAGACCATTCCACGCGACGGCAAACTTGCTTTCTTTGCTGTCTTGCAGGATCCAGCCATGTGTCTTGACAGGATACATGCCTCCATTCCACGGGTTTCCTACGGTAATTTCAATTTCTCGATATTCTAGCCCACGCGGATCAGCAAGTCCCTGTTCGAAGAGTTTCGCAACAGCTTTCGAAAGTGCGTCATCCCTATGCGCCCACGGTAAATTCTGCTGGGATGGAGCAGGCAAATCATCGCCTTGAAAAAATGGTGGCAAAACCGGCTCTTTCTGCTGCGCAAATGACGTCACACAGAAAAACATCAGTCCGAAAAGAAGTATTCTTAACATTAACTCCCCCTTTGATGTTGTCCGCAACGAGTCTGTCCTGAGTAACCTCGTTCGCTAGAACCTGTCTAACTTCCTTTATTGATCTCATGTATCATCTCGCAGAGCCTGGCAAAATTGCGCATGTTGAATTTCATCACCAGGCGTGGCAGATCGAGATGTTCACCTTTCCGGATCTCCTCCTTGACAGGAGACGAAGGCTTTATTTCACCGCTGACCAGGATATCCTTGAACTCCCGGTTCAGATGTTGCAGCTTCTTCGGGGAAAGCTCATGGTTGAGACGGATCACGGTCAACCCCCTGACATACCTTACTGAATGGTACACCTTGTAGAAGTCTTCGATATGCTTTACCGCCTGGTCGACATCGCTCATGATGCGATATAAGTTCAGGTCTTCCTTGCTGACATAGCCTTCCCCGACCAGCTGTCGCCTTACAAAACGATCCCAGTCAGTCCAGTATGTTGAACCCGGAGGTTCCATCAGGATTATTGGACGGGGCTTGGATTTTCCGGTCTGGATCAGGGTAAGGGCTTCGAAACCTTCGTCATTGGTGCCGAACCCGCCGGGGAAAAGCGTGGTGGCGTCTGTCTCCTTGATGAAGATCAGTTTCCTGGTGAAGAAATATTTGAAACTTATCAGGCGTTGCTTCTCATCTATATAAGGATTGGGTTCCTGCTCGAAAGGAAGGCGGATGTTCAGCGCGAAATCCTTGCCTGGCTCAGCGCCTCTGTTCCCCGCTTCCATGACACCGGGCCCGCCGCCGGTCACCACCATGAAGCCTTTCTTCGTGATCTTGCTGGCGAATTCCTCGGCCATCTTATATTCGGCAGAAGTTTCCTTGGAACGGGCTGAACCAAAGATTATCGCTTTCTTCACGTTGCGATAAGGTGAGAATACCTTGAACGAATACCGCAGTTCCTTCAGCGTGCTGTTGACAACTTTCAGGTCAGCTTTGTCTCCTGATTCCATGCCCAGCTTGACCGCGGCAGTGAGTATCTCGCGGAACAATTCCCGTGTTTCCTCGGTGGCGGCCTTGCTGGCAAGTTCATCGATCAGCCCTTTCAAGGCCTTGTCGCCGTTTCCAGATTCTTTATTGTTTTTCATAATCTAAGATAATCTGACGTCCTCAAAGAATCAAGAAGTTAGTAACTGACTATTCCATGTGAATATCGTATTTCACAGCTTATATTTCAAAAATATGGAAACACATCCTTACATGCCGTTTGTGCCAAAAGGCGCGAGCAAGCTCATACTCGGCAGCCTTCCGCCATGGCGGTTCACCATTGATGATGATCCGGCAGTCAACAAGCTGAAGATACTCAGGGATGGCGACATTGATTTCTATTACGGCAGCAGAAGCAACAGGTTCTGGATGATTTTGTCGGAAGTCTTCAACTCAGGAAAACTCAACACTTCCGACAAAATCAAACTGCTGCTCCGCAACAGGAAGATTGCGATTTCAGACGTTGTCCACCGCTGCCGCAGAGAACCTGCGCAAAGCGCACTCGACCAGAATTTGAAGGATATCGAGTTTAATAATGACATAAGGAATATCCTGATGAGGAATCATTCGATCAGCACGCTCCTGTTCACCAGCTCTTTTGTCGAAAGGATCTTCTATAAATATTTTCCCGTCAAACCGGACAAACATAACAAGCAAAAGAGTTTTATTCTGCCAGATACTGAAAGGAGAATCATGACACTGGTTCTTTATTCGCCGTCGAACATGGCATGCAGGGGGATCAGGCAGAGTCCGACGTTCAAATTGCGAAAATCGCAGGACATGAATTTCAATGAAAACGACCTAAGGACCGAACAGTATAGGAAATTCCTCTGCTAGTTCTCATTCAGCAAGACAAACGTGTTCCGAGCTGGCCACTCTTCCGAGATCGTCAAAGATATTGAAGAAATAGACGGTCGTACCTTTCGGCAGTTCAGCAGAGACAAGTCCATCCTTAATTACCGCCGGAACCGAATACCAGATGCGGTCTGTCCAGTGTCCAAGCGCCCTGGTGAAATTCAATTCCGCAGTTTTCACCGGTAAAGGAGAATTGAATTTTGCCCAGGCAATACGTTTCTTCATTCCCTGGGACTTGAAGGCTGCAGGCGCTTCTCCGTCCTTGCAGACATAGTCAGCCATCAGACGTATCTCTTCCGGATTTTCCCCTGGCCCGCCATGTGCATGAGGCATCCGCACACGGATCGCAAGGAAACGTTTCCTTGTGAGCAGGTATGACAACTTCATCGAATCCATAGGAAAGGCGAAGTCATTGGTGCCGTTCACCCAGAGGAATGGCATTTTCGCGGCTTTCAGGTAATGGGATGGATCCCACATCGAAAACCACTGCTCAAGCCTTTTTGCATCTTTTGCTGTGCGAGATTCGCAGGCAAGGCCGACAGATGGTCGGTCCAAAAATCCACATCCATAGACTGGCGCCGCGAATGCGAAACGATTGTCGACACCTCCGGCAAAGCATGTGAGATATCCGCCCCAGGAAACACCGGTCAACCCGATGCGGTCCGCATCAACTTCAGGGAATGAGCGCAGGAGGGAATTTGCCAGCGCCACTGCCGAGACAGCATGATAAGGCCATTGTTCCTCAGGAGGAAGTTCTGGCAGGAACGATACCTTGTCGAGTCCCCAGCCTAATGGGCCTGACCATTCATGGCGTGGCCATGGATTCCGGCAATAAATAGAATTGAACCAGGCAGGAACCCCGCCGCATGTGTCCATCGCAATCGCCGCATAACCGCGTGAATTCCAGAGCCTGACCCAATCAGGAAAGGCCGTTCCGCCACCACCATGCACAAGAACCATCGCCGGAACTTTTCCCTTGACATTTTCAGGAATGCCATACCAGGCAAATATCCTCGTCTTACGTCCATTGTACGGCAATCCCTCATAGAAAAGGGCTTTGACTCCGGGATATTCGAATCCTTGTGCCGGATACTGTTCCGGTGTCGAAAATATCTTCTTTGAAAACTGAATCATAAGATAGAGGTCTCCTTAAATTTTAAATTCCATGTTCAGAGGGTATAATATAGGGAATCTCTAAAAATTGACAAGCGGATATCCTACTATGGCAAAAGACAGGACAGAAAAAGATCTACTTGGCGAAATGAAAATACCCTCGGATGTCCTCTACGGGATCCAGACCATGCGCGCCATCCAGAACTTTCCACTTTCAGGACGTCCCGTAAATCCCGCCCTCATCCATGCATACGGCCTAGTCAAGCTCGCCTGCGCCATGACAAACCACGATCTCGGCAAGCTGGACAAAAGGAAATTCGAAGCGATCCGACAGGCCTGCGAGGAAATGGCTTCAGGCCGGCTCGATGAGCATATCGTGGTCGATGCACTCCAGGGCGGCGCCGGAACTTCCACCAACATGAACGTGAACGAAGTGATTGCGAACCGCGCACTCGTCATTCTCGGCAAAAAGCCCGGCGACTGCAAAGTCATCCATCCCCTAGGTGACATAAACCTGCATCAGTCGACAAACGATACATATCCTACGGCTTTAAAAGTCGCATGCATAGCCAGGCATAGGGTTCTCGAAAAGAAACTTGTCGCCCTGCTTGAGGAATTCCAGAGGAAGGAAAAGGAATTCGCGCATGTTGTGAAAGTCGGCAGGACCGAATATCAGGATGCCGTGCTCACCACCATGGGACGCACGATGTCGGCATATGCCGAGGCGTTCGGGCGTGACCGCTGGCGTGTCTTCAAATGCGAGGAACGTCTGAGGGTCGTCAATCTCGGCGGCACTGCGATCGGAACAGGCGTGACGGCGCCGCGCCAATATATTTTCCGGGTCGTGGAAAACTTGAAAAACCTGACCGGCTTCGGCCTCGCCCGTGCTGAAAATCTTGTTGAAGCCACGCAGAACAATGATGCATTCGTCGAGACAAGCGGCATGCTCAAGGCGTGCGCAGTCAACCTTATGAAAGTCTCGGGCGATCTCCGGTTCATGTCGTCCGGCCCCGACGTCGGCATAGGGGAACTCTCCATCCCTGCTCTCCAGCCCGGCTCGACAGTGATGCCGGGAAAGATCAATCCTGTGATACCGGAGGCCGTCATACAGGCCGCCCTCAAGGTCATCGCGAACGACTCGACCATCGCTCATGCGGCCGCAATGGGACATCTCGAACTTAACGCATTCTTGCCATTGATTGCCGACTCATATCTTGAAAGCCTCGACCTGCTTGTGAATGCCACGTCCATGCTCTGTACCAAATGCGTTGCCGGCCTCAAGGTAAATGAGGATGTCTGTCGGCGCCATGTGGAGAATTCCACGGCGACACTGACTGCACTTGTCGGCAAGATAGGCTATGAGAAAGCACAGGAGATAACCTGCGAATTTCGCAAATCAGGGAAATCAGTACGCGACATCGCCATCGCCAGGAAAATCCTTTCCCCGCAGGAATTCGATACCCTTGTTTCAGCTGAAGCCGTGACGAAACTCGGAAATTAGAGATTATGCAGTAAATTATATGAGGTAATATTAAACGGAGGTTACCCATGATGAAACAAGGGTATCGAATTCCTGCGGGGAAAGGATTTTCCTGGCGATGGCGATGTCGCGTACTGATTTCCCTGATTTGCGAAATTCGCAGGTTATCTCCTGTGCTTTCTC
>JANYBI010000111.1 GCA_025360875.1 Lentisphaerota bacterium | reverse complement strand
AAAATGGTGTACCGTATAACAAGCTCCACGACTTCGGATATCCGAGTATCGGATGCTCTCCATGCACAAGGGCCGTGAAGGACGGAGAACATCCGCGCGCCGGCCGTTGGTGGTGGGAGGAACCGGAAAAGAAGGAATGCGGATTGCATGTGGTGGATGGGAAACTTGTAAAAAGCAGCAAATAGTCGACGGTCTTCGGTCGACGGCAGTCAGCATAACTGACGGCTGAAGACTGACGACCGACGACTTTAAGAAAGGATTTGAAAATGGACCATCTTGAATCTTTAGAATCACAGAGCGTGCATATACTCCGTGAGGCATACAGGGAGTTCAAAAGCCTGGTGATGCTCTGGTCGATAGGCAAGGACAGCACCGTGCTGCTCTGGCTTGCGAGGAAGGCGTTCTTCGGACATGTCCCCTTCCCCCTGATGCACATTGACACGTCGTTCAAAATACCTGAGATGATAGACTACCGCAACAATATCGCGCTCGAATGGAAGTTGAACATGATAGTCGGCCAGAACAAGAAGGCGATTGAGGAGAAACAGACCTATCCCGACGGGAAGGTCGACAGGCTGACCTGCTGCAGATACCTCAAGAGTGAGGCGCTGAAACATACCCTTGCAGGAGAATGGCCGCGCTACAGGCTGAACCACAGCACCGGGAAATTCGACATTGATGAAAAAAAAGAAGCATATACCGGAGTGATCGTAGGTGTCCGCGCCGACGAGGAGGGAAGCCGTTCAAAGGAGAGATATTTCTCGCCGCGCGACAAGCAGAGCGACTGGAACGTGGACGATCAGCCTCCTGAACTCTGGAACCAGTACAAGACCGATTTTGCGCCGGGCACACATATCCGGGTGCATCCTCTCCTGGACTGGACCGAACTTAACATCTGGGAATACATAGAGAAGGAGAATATTCCGATTACGTCCCTGTATTTCGATAACGGAAAAGGCAAGAGGTATCGCTCTCTCGGCTGCTATCCTTGCACCGGTTCCGTCGACTCGACCGCGAAGAATGTCCAGGAAATAATCGCCGAACTCAGGAGCGGGAAATTTGCGAATATCGCAGAACGTTCCGGCAGGGCGCAGGACAAGGACGACGGCGGCGGACTGGAAACGCTCAGACGTGAAGGTTACATGTGATAAAATTTTGCATTGCAAAATTTTATAACTGAAGATTAACTAAGGAAGAAAAAAGCATGGAAACACAAAACTTACTGAAGATAGTGATAGTGGGCCATGTGGACCACGGGAAGAGCACGATCATCGGGCGGCTTCTCGCTGACACGGGCTCGCTGCCAAACGGCAAGCTTGAACAGGTGCAGGAAAACTGCCGCCGTAATTCCAAGCCATTTGAATATGCCTTCCTTCTGGATGCGCTTAAGAATGAGCAGAGCCAGGGGATCACGATCGACATGGCAAGATGCTTCTTCAAGACCAAGACCCGCAATTACATGGTTATCGATGCTCCCGGTCATATCGAGTTCCTGAAAAACATGGTAACCGGAGCCGCACGCGCCGACGCAGCCCTGCTCGTAATCGACGCCCATGAGGGAATACAGGAGAATTCAAAGCGTCACGGATATATTCTCGGAATGCTCGGGATCAGGCAGGTTGCCGTCATAATAAACAAGTTCGATCTGGCTGACTATAATAAAGACGTCTATGATAACATTGTCAGGGACTATTCCGAGTTCCTGAAGAACATCGGCGTCACGGCTTCGAGTTTCATTCCGGCTAGCGGAAGGTTCGGAGACAACATCGTCAAAGGATCTGAAAACATCCCCTGGTACAAGGGACCGTCTATCCTTGAGCAGCTCGAGACATTCGCATTGAAACCCGACAACCTTGAGAAGAGTTTCAGGATGCCTGTGCAGGACATCTACAAGTTCACCGAGCAGGACGATGAACGCAGGATAGTCGCCGGTACAATCGAGACCGGAAGCATCAAGCTCGGAGACGACGTTGTGTTCCTCCCTTCAGGAAAGGAGTCGAAGGTCAGTTCGATCGAAGGATTCAACAGCCCTGGCCGCGGCGAAATTGGCGCACCGTACGCGACAGGATTCACCCTTGCCAAGCAGATCTACATACACCCCGGCGAGATCATGTGCAAAAAGGGGGATGCATTGCCGACGGTCGCAACACGTCTGCGAGTAAACATCTTCTGGATGGGCAGGGCTCCATTCATTAAAGGCAAGAAGTACAAGTTGAAACTGGCCGCGGCTCGTGCCAATGCCGAACTTGTCGACATAATAAACGTACTCGACGCCTCGGAGCTTACATCGGTAAAGGGCAAGCAGCAACTCGACAGGCATGATGTAGGCGAATGTATCATTGAGACCTTGAAACCAATCGCCTTTGACTTTGTCAGCGATATCGAGGGCACCGGCCGTTTCGTGATCGTGGACAACTACGAGATCGCCGGCGGCGGAATCGTGGTAGGAAAGGCTGAGGATGAAAGCTCGCTCCTGAAGGATCATGTCCAGCAGCGTGAATATTCCTGGGAACGCGGGCTCATCAGCAGTTCGGCACGTTCAGGAAGAAACCATCACCGTGGCAAATTCATCGTGTTCACAGGCGAAAAAGGGAACGGCAAACGTGAAATCGCAAAGAATCTCGAACAGGGCCTTTTCAACCTGAACCTCAATGTCTATTACCTCGGCATGTCCAGCATTGTCGGCGGACTCGATTCCGACATGAAGGCGGTCATCGAGGACAGGGATGAGCACATCCGGAGAATCGGCGAGCTCGCAAGGATAATGACTGATGCCGGACTCATCTTCATTACTGTGATCGACAACGCCGATGAATATGATCTGGAGAAACTGAAACTTCTCAATTCCCCTAATGAGATACTTGTAGTAAACGTCGGGGAAAACTACTTTACGAAATTCAGCCCGGATCTGAATTTCCCTGCCAATGCGCCGGCAAATGAGGCGACTGACAGGATAAAGCAGCTGATGACGAGTGTGGACATAATACCGAGTTATTGCATATAAATTTTCCCGAAGCGGAAAAATTTATTACAAAAGGAAAAAAACAATGGATAAAGCGTTCTGGAAAGAGAAATACGACAACCTGAAGCTCAGGGCTGAAGAGTTGTCCGTGGGAAAGATAAATTCCGCGGAATTCAAGAAGTCCGCTGCACCTCTGGGAATCTACGAACAGAGCAACGGGAGATTCATGGTCAGGATAAGGGTCACAGGCGGACATCTGCCATTGCCGGATGCGAGGTCCATCATCAATGTCGCCAGGAAGCATGGTGCTGGAAGCATCCATCTGACCACAAGGCAGGACCTCCAGCTGCATGAAGTTCCGACAGAGAAGATCCATCCGATCGTTACGGAACTTAATGACAACGGTATTCTTTTCCGAGGCGGAGGTGGAGACACCTACAGGAACATAGTCGCATGTCCGCACAGCGGGATTTCACCGGATTCCATATTCGACGTGCAGCCTTATGCGAAAATCGCAGACGAATTTCTCCGCGAACAGGAAAAATCATTCCAGTTGCCGAGAAAGTTCAAGGCAGGTTTCTCCTGCTGCAAGGACGATGCCTCAATGGCGATTCTGCAGGATCTGGGATTCATTGCGAAGATCGCAGACGGGAAGAAGGGATTCGAAGTTCATGCCGGCGGCGGGATGGGCCGTGAAAGCTTTTTAGGCGTGAAAATCTTCGACTTCCTGCCAGAGGAGGATATGCTCAGGTGCATAAAGACAGCCCTGGAAATATTCTATGACCATGGCGACAGGACGAACCGTGCGAAGGCCAGACTTCGTTTTTATGCGCAGAAAATCGGGGCGAATGCCTTCGCCAATAATTTTTATGAATATTTTGGCCGGACTGAAAAGATAAATTATACTCTATCCGAGATATCAAGTACTTCCGTCAGCAAAACCCCTGTCCTTTCCTCCCAAAATATTAATAAAAATTATAACCATTGGAAACTCTACGCTACTTCTCCCACCATCTTCGGCAAAGACATTTTCTCCGTAAACCTCTTTGTCCCCAACGGAAACTTGTCTCTTTCAGACTTCGAAGAAGTCTGTAATACAGCCGGCAAAGCCGGATGTATATATATGCGGATTTCGCAGAGCCAGGACATTCTCCTGCCGGCTGTATCTACCGGCAGCCTGCCGTCCGTTTACACATCCTTGCGGAACTTGAAACTCACGGGCGAATCTTTCTGCGGACTTCTCACGTGCTGTGTCGGATCGACTGTCTGCAAGATCGGAATTCTGGACTCAACATCAATTGCGAAATCAATTGCTGAAGAGCTGGATTCGCTCTTTGCGGACAATCCGGAGAAGCGTGCAAAGTATCTGCCCGCCATATTGGACTCCATAAAAATTTCCGGCTGTCCGAATGCCTGTGGCGGACATCCTTCTGCGAAGATCGGTCTTCAGGGAATGAAGAAGAGTGTTGACGGCAAGCTTCTGCCATACCTGAAAATCTACAGGGATGCGGATCTGGGCAACGGCAAACTTGCAAACAGTTCCGACGAAGACATCATCCCTGCAGAGCAGGCTGCCAATTTTGTGAAGAGCATAATTTCCAAATGACATCGTTTTCCGTTGGCCTGATGTAACATTTTCATATTTCGGTCGTCTTTAATCATGAAAGAACAAAGAGAAAAAGAATCCATCGGAGAACTGATAGAAAAATCACGGTCAGCCGGTGATATGGATGCGCTTGGGCGGGTATATGAGCATTATTATCCGAAGATCCTCAAGTACATGTATTACCGGAGCAACCGGGAGAACTATGAGGATCTGGCGGCGGAGACGTTCCGCAAGGTCGTAAGGAACATCGGATCGCAGGAAGGGAACTTTGAGGCGTGGCTGTACAGGATAGCCGAGAATACGGTCAAGGATTTCTACAAGTCGAAAGGCTCAAAGCTGCGGCTTGAGGAAAGCGTGAAGGTGGCCGGGAATGTCACCGAGGGAGAATCCGGGCTGACAAGGACCGAGATGAAGATGGACATCTACGGGTCTCTGGACAAGCTTAATGAGGAAAAAAGGAGGATATTGACCCTCCGGTTCATCCAGGGGCTGAGTTCGGAGGAAGTCGCCGGGATAACTGGAAAGACGCCAGAGGCGGTGCGCATAATGCAGTTCCGCTCGCTGATAGAGCTGAAGAAGATAATGACAGAGGAAAAGGCAACATGAAGGAAAGCTTGGAAAATATCCTGGACAGATGTCTTGACGACATCGCCAGAGGCGGAGATCCCGGCAAGATCCTGGCTGAACACAGGGATCATCCGGAATATGAAAGCCTCAGGGATGCCCTTCATATGGCAATGGATCTGAAAGACCTTCCGGAACCTCCTGTCTCCAAGGTCCCCGATTTTTCCATAATCACAGGTACTTCCGGGAAGGAAACGTTGATCAGGAGAAAAACAATACCTTTCCGGCTCATTACCCGTATTGCGGCGACGTTCGTCCTGGTATTTATCCTTCTCATGGTCACAGTCCAGGCATCAGGCAGTTCAATACCCGGCGACCTGCTTTATCCGGTGAAGCGCAATTATGAGAAGATCCGTTTCGCATGCATGATTGGATACAGGCAGAGGGCGGAGTTCAAGATGGCGTGTTCCAATCTCCGCCTGGAGGAGGCCCTCGAATCGGTGAAAAAAGGTGGGAAGGCCGATGTGACGCTTTTCTCATCCATGTTCGATGACACGAGGCATGCCCTTGACAATGCATTTTCCCTGCCTGGCAAGGAAAGGGACGAGATAATTTTCCGCACTGCCTATCTGATCAGGAAGCAGAAGGAGGGCGTGTATCAGGTGTACAAGGAGTCTTCGGACAGCGACAAGCCGGTACTTGCCCATTATCTCTGCGCCTGCGGCAAGAGGGACGAACTTATGGGCAGCACGTTCGGAATAAAGATCTCGATGCCCTCTGATGAGAGCTGTTCAGGCATGAGCGAATGCTGCGAGTGCCTGGAAGGAAGAGAATGCAGCGTATCGGCGGCGGAAATCGCCAAGATGAAGAAATCAATTCTGCCGTTAAGCCCAAAATAAGCATATAACTTGTTTATAGAAATTATTCACCCCTTTCTGTAACACTTTCACTTTCCTGTCGTCTTTATCTGTATGAAAAGTGTTAAAGAATCAGCCATCAGATCTTAAATTAACAAACAAAAAGGAGAATGGAAAGATGAACATGAAAACCAGCTTGGTGATTGTTACAGCAGGGTTCATCCTGCTAATGGGGAATTTGTCCGCTAAGGAAGCATTCAAGCAAAATCCCCAGGAAAAGAAAGTACAGACGGACTGTCCGGTGCTGGGTGAACCAATAAACAAGAATCTCTATGTGGATTTCCAGGGAAAGAGGATTTATGTCTGTTGCGATGACTGCATAGAAAAGGTCAACGCAGATCCGGAAAAATACATCAAGGAAATTGAGGGCAAAGGAATTGTATTGGACGCAACGCCTGTAGAGAAGGAAAATGGAAACAAGAAAGCTAAAAGCAAGGGTGCAAGCTGCCATTGAAGCAAAGATCCAGCTGCCAAAATCGGCGGCTGATTAGTAAAACAGAGTCTAATAAACAAATGGAGTCAAGGTCATGAAACAGAACATCGTGTCGGTAATCGCAGTATCAGTGCTTCTAATTCTGGGCGCAAGCCTGTATTCGGAGGAACAGGCAAAACAGGATACCCCGGAATTGAAGCCACAGACGGTATGTCCGGTGATGGGCAACAAGATCAACAAGAGCCTTTTTGTCGACTACCAGGGGAAGAGGATCTATGTATGCTGCAATGGCTGCATAGGGACAGTGAAGGCCGATCCGGCGAAATACATCAAGGAACTTGAAGGCAAGGGTGTCACTCTGGATGAGACTTCCAAGGACAAGGCTGCTGCTCCAAAAATGGAACACAAAGGAGGCTGCTGCAACTGAACCAGCCTCGGAACATGCGCATGGAGGCTGGGGGTAGCATTAACCCCCATCCCCCTTGCAAACAGGATTTAGTTACTGTATGGTTGTATAAATTGATGAATGATATATGAACTTTGACAGGAGGATTATGGAAAACAAGCTTCAGATATCCATGGCATCTTACGTGGCATTAGTCTCTGCACTTATAACAGCCATAGGCATGGGTGTGTATGCAGTATACCAATTCTATTCTCATCCAGGACATACTGTAACAGGCTTGATACTTGAGCACGGCTGGCACGTTATTGTTCTCGGGACCTTGACCTATCTGGTATCATATCTTCTTTTTCATTTCCAGATAAAAAAACCCATCTCGGCATTGTGGCTGAAATGCTATGCCCTAACGAAAGGCTATGAAGGAAACAGCGATGTAACTTCAAACATAAAGGAGATCCAGGATATCGCTGATGCCATCGATATGCTTAAGACACAACTGGATAAGCACAAGGATTCCATCAATAAACAGAAAAGAGGAGATGCCAATGAAATCAAAGAGGAAGAAAAGTGATGCCGGCAGAGCTGTCTGCACGAACGCCGAATCCAAGATTTCAACGAGTGGTTTCGGCAAAAGTGACATGGAAAGACTTGCAAAATCCGGAAAGCTGGAGGACTTTGTAAGGAGGAACAATGGAAGCTGGGATCACCAGAAATGGCTTACTCTTTGCGAGGAGATCTCATTGGAGGGATACGAGCCGATTGATTATGACCAGGTCGGAATTCTTATCGAACAATACAAGACTGTTTATTTCTCAAACTAAAAGGAGAATGAAGTTATGAACAGGAAAACTATGTTAGCAATAACCGTGGCGGGGTTATTGTCCCTTATGGGGAACTTATATGCGGATGACACCAAGCCTGCAGCTGATGGTGACAAGGCTGCAGTTGCAACTGTATGTCCGGACTGCGCGAAGCTTAATAAAGACAACAAACTTGGTGAAACTGCAAAGCTCTGCCCGGAATGCCAGAAAAAAGCCTTTTCAGCAAAGCCTGCGGAGTCTGCCTCTTCAAGTACAAAAACACCTGATTCCGCGCCTTCGAGTACAAAAACTCCTGCCTCTGTACCCTCAAGTACAAAAACGCCTGATTCTGCATCTTCAGCGCTAAAGCCTGCTGTAAAAGCAGAAAATGATGTATGCAAATAATATGTGAATCTTAACAAATATCTCGGTCTGGCGAAGTTGTAAAGCTCTGTCCAGACTGCCAGAAAAAGGAGATGAAGACAATGAACAAGAAAATCATGTTGACAGTCGCTGCTGTTGGAATCTTTTTCCTGATTGGAAATTTGTCCGCAGAGGAAGCAGTCAAGCCGCAACCCGCCACGGATAAGAAAGTGCAGACCGTGTGCCCGGTACAGGGTGAAGCAATAGACAAGAGTCTTTTCGTAGACTATCAGGGCAAGAGGATATATGTCTGCTGCGCCGAATGCATTGAAAAGGTCAAAGCCGATCCGGCGAAATACGTCAAGGAGCTGGAAGCGAAGGGCATCGCGCTGGAAGCGACACCTAAGGACAAGACTTCCGCTGAAACTCCAAAAACGGAAAAGAAAGCTGCCGACCACCAGCACTGATTCAACGGGAGCAATCCTCTTGAAATGGAAAGTGGAGCGCGTCTATTTAATAGCTCGGAGCTTGAAGGCTAATAATGAAGAAGTTAAATCCGAACAACTGGCGTTGTTTGATGCTGACGACAGTACTTGTCTCAGTTTATCTGTCCGGCTGCTATGGTCTCACGACCAAGAGCGAACGAGCAGCGCGGAGCGATTTCGGAACGTTGTCCAAGCTGTACCGTCCTGACGGCAACAAAGCCGCGCTTCCAACCCTAGACAGCAACTCAACGTTGTCTACACTGCTCACTTACGCCATGCTCAACCAGCCGCGTGTCGAAGCGGCCTATTACGAATATGCGGCAGCGGTTGAACGCATCACACTGGAAAGATCGCTGTCCGATCCCAAGTTCACATTCCAGATGGACATTACAAACGTGATCAACTCCATAATGCCAGGTCTGATGCTTGATGTCCCCTGGCCGACAAAGCTCAGCACCAAGGCGGATATCGCCTCGGCAGGGAGCCAGGCGCGGTATTACGAATTTGAAAGCGCGGTGTTGCAGACGGCGTTCGACATCAAACGCCCTTATTACCAGCTGCACTTTCTCGATGAGCGCATCCGTATCAACAATAAGATGCTGACACTGATGAACAATCTGGAGGAAATAGCCCGCGCACTGAATGAATCGGGGAAGGTTACATTACAGGATGTGCTCCGGGCACAGATCGAACAGGAACGGCTGAAAACTGAAATTGTCAACCTTGAAGATTCGCGCAACCCGCTTATGGCAAAACTCAAAACAGCACTGGGCATGTCCGTCGACCAGCCGAACCCGCCTGTCCCGGCACAGTTCGAATCAACGCCTCTTGACATGAGTTCCGATCAACTTCTGGCGACAGCCTTGGCGCACAATCCGCGGCTAAAATCGATGGAAGCCGAAGTCCGCGCAGCTGAAGAAGGCATCCATCTTGCCCATTTGAGCAGGTTTCCAGATTTCACTGTAGGCGTGGAGGGCGATGTGAAGGCCAATCCTATTATGGTGAGGCCTAAATTTGAAATGACGCTGCCAATCTGGATGGACAAGATTGCGGCGGAAATAGCTGCTGCCCAGGCACGCAAACAGGCAGCCTCAGCCAGATTATCCGCAGAGCAGATCCAACTGGCAGTAGAATTCGCCGACAAGTCATATATGTACCGGGAAGCAAAACGCAATCTGAAACTGCTCGACGGAAATCTGCTGTCCAAGGCGCAGATGTCCCTGGATGTCGCGCGTGCCGCCTATTCCTCAGCTCAAATAGATTTCATAAACCTTCTGGAGGCGGAACGCACATTGCTCCAGTTCCAAATTGCCGAAGTTGAAGCCCGCACCCAATGTGAACTGACCCTGGCCGAACTCAGCCTTATAATCCTTGGAACACCTCCGGAAAATGCGCCGTTCGCGGCCACTCCTTCAACAGACATCAAGCCAAAATAGAGGACTCAATACAGTTATGAAAACAAAAACTAAAGTCGCGATATCCATCACGGTCGTTGCATTGGCAACGCTTGCTTTCTTCCTTTTTTTCCAGAAACCATCCTACCATGGCCACGGAATCGCGACAGAGTCGAAATCTGAACAGCTCTACACCTGCGGCATGCACCCTCAGGTGATCCAGGACAAGCCGGGCAATTGTCCCATATGCGGAATGAAACTGACCCCGGTTCGCAAGCAGGCCGGCACTGGCTCAGCAGCAAAGGAACGGAAAGTGAAATACTACAAGTCCACCATGAATCCCGGCGAAGTGCGCCAGACACCTGGCAAGGACAGCATGGGCATGGACATGGTTGCGGTGTTTGAAAGCGAGGCGGCTGACGAATCTTCCTCCATCACAATAGATCCGGTGACTATCCAGAATATGAATATCCGCACTACAGAGGTAGTCCGCGG
Organism: Lentisphaerota bacterium; assembly: GCA_025360875.1. Taxonomy (GTDB): domain Bacteria; phylum Verrucomicrobiota; class Lentisphaeria; order Victivallales; family GWF2-50-93; genus GWF2-50-93. The sequence goes on along the minus strand of JANYBI010000111.1, from coordinate 13,798 downwards.
CCCATTGCGGCGGACTATCCGCACTGTGGCGGTCATCGACTACAATGAACATTTCCTGGTTGATGTGACCACCAAGGTCAAGGGCTGGATTGAAAAGCTGTACGTGAACGCCACCGGCCAGCAGGTGCACCGAGGCGACCCTTTGTTTGAACTCTACTCGCCGGAACTATACAGCGCAGAAGTGGAGTATCTTATAGCCACCGGTTCATCCGCCAGCACCCAGCAGGACGGAATCGATTTAAAATCCAGCGCCATAACCAAGCTGAAATACTACGATATTTCGGATGAGCAGATTGCCGAACTGGATAAAACCCGCCAAGCCAGGAAAACCCTCCGCATCCTTTCCAGCAGCGACGGATTTGTCATTGAGAAAATGGTTGTCGAAGGGCAGATGGTAGACGCCGGCATGAAAATATACCGTATGGCGGACCTGTCCCTGGTCTGGGTCTATGCACAGATCTACGAGCAGGATCTCTCCTATGTCAAGCTGGGACAGGAGGCGGTCATGACACTTTCCTACCTGGCAGACCGCCAGTTCCACGGCCGAGTGACCTATATCTATCCAAATGTGGATGAAAAGACCCGTACCGCCCGTGTGCGCATGGAATTCCATAACCCGGGATACTTTCTCAAGCCGGGCATGTTCGCTTCGGTCTCCGTCTCCTCCGAACTGGATCCTTCTGCTCTTCTTGTGCCAGACTCGGCCATTCTCCGCAGCGGTGAGAAGAATACTGTTTTTGTGGCCCTTGAAGGCGGACGTTTCGCCCCACGCACCGTAATTCTTGGTCCGCAGGCGGAGAACGATCAATATCAAGTTCTCAGCGGTCTTGACAAAGGGGAAAAAGTCGTCACGTCGGGCCAGTTCATGCTTGATTCGGAGAGCCAGTTGCGTGAGGCCATACAGAAAATGACCACGTCCGAAAAAGCTGCACCTTCAACGGCCCCCGAAACTGTTCAAAAAAACACCGCACCGACAACGCAGGCGGAAACAGAAAAGCTAGTCTACATCTGCCCCATGTCAGAACATGCCGTGATCCATTACGACCATCCAGGCAAGTGCCCTATCTGCGGGATGACGATGATGCCGGTTCTGCCCTCGGCTTTGCACGATCTCCAGTTGCCCGGTAAACTTCTCTACTATACCTGCCCCATGCCTGAACACGCAGATATACACATGGACAAGCCTGGCAACTGTCCGAAATGCAGCATGACTCTCATACCGGTTTTGGAAGAGCCAAAGAAAGCGCCTCTTGAACCGGCCAAAGGATCCGAGGCAATTCCGGAAAAACTCTATACCTGTCCGATGGCATCACACGCCGATGTAGTTTCAGATAAGCCTGGCAAGTGCCCGAAATGCGAGATGACCCTTGTGGAAACAAGCAAAGTCCCCCACGGCAAAGATGCTGAAAAAAACTGGCATAGGCCGCATCCGGCCCCCGTTTCAAACCAGGACGCACCGCAACACCAACACTAGGCCGAACAGGAAATGATCTCATGCTAAAAGGAATCATAGATTTTTCGCTGAAGAACAAATTCATTGTTCTCCTGGTCGCCGTGGCGCTGGTGCTCAGCGGACTTTATGCATTGAAGAACATTCCGCTCGATGCCATCCCCGACCTGTCGGACACGCAGGTCATCATCTATACGGAATATCCCGGTCAGGCACCGCAGATCATCCAGGACCAGGTGACCTATCCCATCACCGCCAAGATGCTTTCCGTTCCCTACAAGAAGGTGGTGCGCGGCTACTCGTTCTACGGATATTCATTCGTATATGTAATTTTTGAAGACGGCACGGATCCCTACTGGGCACGCAGCCGGGTTCTTGAATATCTGAGCCAGCTCAGCAGCCAGCTGCCCAAAGGGGTGACTCCTTCCCTTGGTCCGGACGCCACGGGCGTGGGCTGGGCCTTCATGTATACGATCAACTCTAAACAGCGCGATCTCTGGGAGCTTCGTTCCATGCAGGACTGGTACCTGCGATACCAGCTCACCGCAGTGGACGGCGTATCGGAGGTTGCTTCCATCGGCGGTTTCCAGAAGCAGTACCAGGTGACGGTGGATCCGGTGAAACTGCGCGCCTACAACCTGCCTTTGTCGGATGTGAGCAAAGCCATAGAGATGAGCAACGGCGAAGTAGGCGGGCGCTCAATTGAATTGGCCGAGAAGGAATATATCGTGAGGGTCAAGGGATATATCCAGGATGTGGAGGCTCTGCGAAAAGTCGCAGTGGGCGTAGGTCCCAACGGCGTACCGATTTTAATGCGCGATGTGGCTACCGTGCAGCTCGGACCGGAGATGCGCCGTGGTATCGCAGAACTCAACGGCGAAGGCGAAACCGTCGGAGGGATCGTCGTAATCCGCTACGGCGCCAACGCGCGCCAGGTCATCATGGATGTTAAGAAGCGGCTTGACGAGGCCATGAAGGGACTGCCTCCGGATGTGACATATACGATCGCATATGATCGCAGCGCCCTGATAGATCGCGCCGTCCGGACTCTCGAAGAAAAGCTCCTTGAGGAAAGCATCGTGGTGGCGCTGGTCTGCATAGCCTTCCTTATGCATCTGCGCAGCGCGATGGTTGCCATCCTGATCCTGCCCATCGCGGTGCTCATGTCCTTCCTCGTAATGTTTGGACAGGGTATCAGTTCCAACATCATGTCGCTTGGAGGTATCGCCATCGCCATCGGCGCAATGGTGGACGCTGTAATCATCATGATCGAGAACGCGCATAAACATATGGAACACGATGCGGGTAAAAAACCGCACTGGGAGATCATCCGGGACGCCTCCATCGAGGTAGGCCCGACGCTCTTTTATTCGCTGCTGGTCATAACTGTGTCGTTTATCCCGGTCTTTACGTTGCAGGCGCAGGAAGGGCGCTTGTTCAAACCGCTGGCTTTCACGAAGACCTACTCGATGGCGGCGGCGGCCCTGCTCTCAATCACGCTGGCACCGATTCTCATGGGTTTCTTCATACGCGGCAAAATCCCGCCCGAGGAAAAGAACCCCATCAACCGCTTCCTCATCTGGGTATACCATCCTCTGATTGATTTGGTCATCAAGTGGCGCTGGATAGTCATTTTCAGCGCAGCAGCCATCATCCTCTGGATTTTCTTTCCTTCGAACATGCTTGCCGCGCGTCTGCTGCCCGACGGCAAGGTCAAGGAATGGGCGTTCAAGGGCGGAAAGTTTTTCCCGTACCAGAACATCGGCTCGGAGTTCATGCCGCCTCTCTACGAGGGCGACCTGCTTTACATGCCGACCACCTTCCCCGGAATCTCATCGACCAAGGCGCGTGAACTCATCCAGCAGACCGACAAGATCATCAGAACCTTCCCGGAAGTGCAAAACGTCTTTGGCAAGGTCGGCCGTGCCGAAACCGCCACAGATCCTGCTCCTTTCGACATGATCGAAACGACAATCATGCTCAAGGATGAAAAAGAATGGCCGAAAGCGGACATCAAGGATGAGACTGGCAAGGTCATTGCGCATCGCCAGCGTACTCCGGATGAACTAATGGACGCTCTCAATAGCGCCATCCAGTTCCCAGGCCTGACCAACGCCTGGACGATGCCCATCAAGACGCGGATTGACATGCTTTCCACAGGTATAAAGACTCCGATAGGCATCAAGGTCGCAGGTCCAAACCTGGCGGAATTGGATCGGATAGGATCGGAAATTGAAGCTGTTGTAAAACAGGTGCCAGGCACGGCAAGCGCCTACTCCGAGCGAGTTGTCGGCGGTCGCTATCTCGAATTTGACATCAACCGCGATGAAATCGCCCGGTATGGCCTCACACTTGGCGAAGTGCAGGAAGTCCTATCCGTGGCGCTGGGAGGCATGCCCATCACCACTACCGTCGAGGGTCTGGAACGTTACACCATAAACCTCCGTTATGATCGCGATTATCGTCAGGATCTGCAGGCATTGCGCGACTTGGTCGTTCCCACGCCCACCGGCGCACAGGTGCCGCTGGGCCAACTGGCGACAATCAAGGTGGTCAACGCCGCGATGGGCATTAAGAGCGAAACAGCCGTGCCTAACGCCTGGATCTACGTGGACGTGAAAGGAATTGACATCGGCACCTACGTCCAGATGGCCATGCGCGCCGTCAATGAAGGCGTCGCCAAAGGCAACATCAAACTTCCCCAGGGCTACAACATTTTCTGGAGCGGCCAGTATGAATACATGCTCCGCGCCCAGCAGCGTATGATGATAGTAGTGCCTCTGACACTGATTATCATTATTCTCATAATCTATCTCAATACACGTTCGTTCATCAAGACCTCCATTGTCATGCTGGCCGTCCCGTTCTCGTTGGTGGGGGCGTTCGCCGCCGTCCACTGGATGGGCTACAACATGAGTGTCGCCGTATGGGTCGGCATAATTGCACTGGCTGGCCTTGATGCGGAGACCGGAGTTGTCATGCTCCTCTATCTTGATCTTGCCTACGAGCAATGGATCAAGATAGGCAAGATGCGTAATCTCTCCGACCTGCGCGACGCCATTTACCATGGAGCGGTCAAGCGTGTCCGTCCAAAAGCCATGACCGCAAGCGTCATCATCGCCGGTCTTATGCCGATCATGTGGAGCCACGGCGCCGGTGCAGACGTGATGAAACGCATCGCCTTGCCCATGATCGGCGGTGTCATAACCTCCACGATGATGGAACTCATGGTCTATCCTGCCATCTTTTACATCTGGCGTTCAAGATGCCTGAGGCAAGGAAAAAACGGTAAAGACGAAATCTCCGCCGAAGGATTGGGAGAAAATGAGAGTCCAGTTGGTGGAAATGGGACGACAATAGCACCAGTCCAAGTCCCCCGATGAGAAAGCTTGTGGACATCAGGACGGTCAACGGGCCTCCTGTAATCCGCAATGAGAACGGATCACTCGCGGGCTGGGCCTATGTTGATATGACTGGACGCGACATCGGCGGTTATGCGGAGGAAGCCAAGAAGCTTGTCCTTCCGCTTACGTTGTTACTGATCTTCATACTCCTGTATGTTAATTTCAGGAGCATTCCCGAGACATTCATAATCCTGCTGTCGATTCCATTCGCGATGACGGGAAGCATCTGGCTGTTATGGCTGCTGGACTACTATTCTGAGTATTAAGGTGATGACGGTCTCAATGATTACCTTGGGTCTTGTGCCGGCGCTCTGGGCGCATGGTGCCGGAGCGGAGGCGATCCAGAGGATAGCCGCGCCCATGATAGGCGGCCTTATCACCAGCATCAGACGAAAATTTCAAATTAATATCATTTTCTCTAATCCCTTCTTGACATTTCCATTTTATATCGTATTATTATGATATAACGATATAAAGGAGGATTCATGATAGGGGACTATACAGCTGAAAGCGAGCTGCTTAAGGCGCTTGCGCATCCTGTCAGGCTGAGGATGGTCGAAGGATTGATCAGCAACGAATGCAACGTCAACAAAATAGTCGATAAACTGAAACTGCCGCAGTCCACAATATCCCAGCACCTGTCTATCCTCAAGAGCCGTGGAGTCGTACAGCGCAGGAAGGAGGGATTGAAGACCTGCTATAAGGTTGTCAACCCTAAAGTGATAAAGCTGGTGGAGTTGCTGGGAAAATGATTTTATGGGCATTTTTAACGTACTATTTGAATGAGGCAATTTCAAAAGTAGTCAGTTACCCGAACGAAGTGACGGTACGGAGTAAATTCAGGAGTCAGGATTCAGAATAAATACGGATTTGAGTTCGAATTTCATTCTGGATTCTGTCTTCTGAATTCCTGCAAAACGCGAGTTTTGTAATTGGCTTGAATGCTATAATAAATATTGGAGGAAAACATGTCGGTTAAGAAATCAATTGAGCATTACCAGGGGATCAACGGAAGAAAGAAGCTGAACTGTGCGCAATCCCTAATTGCGGGATTCAGTGATGATTTTACGGTCGAAGAGAAAACCATTGCCGCTTTTGCCTCATGCGGGGGAGGAAAAGCGCCTGAAGGCCGCTGTGGAGCCTTGCATGCGGCACAATACATTCTCGGCGGAGCCCATACGGAAAGCGCAAAAAAGTGCGAGGAGATTTTTACACAGTCCGCAGGATCAGTCAAATGCAAGGAGATACGCGCTCAGAAGAAACTGCCATGTCCAGAATGCGTGGAGAAGGCTGCGGAATTTCTTGAAAAATGCAATGCCAATAATAGAGTAGGACATAAGTGAACCCCTTAAAAACCAAACGATGGGATTCTATGAAAAATAGAAATCTGATATCTTTTCTGGTTTCAGGATTCATCATACTGATGCTCCTGCTATGGCTCTCGGGCAAATTTTCATCGAAAGTACCTTCGCATCCGGCAAAGCCGTCTGCCGGCAATCCGAACGGCGAAACAGTTACCGTGCATCTGGTCAGGATGCCTCTGTCCGAATCGGCTGCAGGCACTGTCCAGGCGGTTCATGAGACAACAATAGCGTCCAAGATCCTCTCCCGTGTTACGGAAGTGAACATCAAAGCCGGGCAGACTGTCAAGAAAGATGATGTGCTTCTCAGGCTTGACGACACTGATCTCAGGGCGAAATTCCAGCAGGCGAAATCGAATGTCACCATGGTGGAAGCCGCATTGAACCAGGCTGTAATCGATGAAAAAAGACTCGGGACCCTGCTGAAGTCGAACGCCATAAGCCAGCAGGAATACGACAAGGTCGCTACAAAACTCAAGTCTGTCACGGCTGAACTGAAAAGATCCCAGGAGGCCGTCAATGAGACGCAGTCGATACTGGACTATGCCAGCATCCTATCCCCTATCGACGGAACTGTAATAGACAAGAAGGTTGACGTCGGCGACACCGTAGTTCCAGGACAGGGACTCCTGAAGCTTTTCGATCCGACCCGGATGCAGCTGGTTGCGAATGTGAGGGAAACTCTAGCTCTCAGATTGAAGGTCGGGCAGAACATAGGCGTCAAGATTGACAGTCTGAACAAGATCTGTTCCGGTACCGTAAGCGAGATAGTTCCCGAATCAAGTTCCACAAGCAGGACATTCCTTGTAAAGGTGACCGGCCCTTGTCCCGAGGGAATATATACTGGAATGTTTGGCCGCATCTATATTCCTCTGGCTGACGAACAGGTGCTGCTGATCCCTTCTAAAGCCGTCAAGAGGTCCGGACAGCTGGAAATGGTCGCTGTCGCCGAGAACGGAACCTTCATTCGCAGAGCCGTAAGGACAGGCCGGATCTTCGGAGATGATGTCGAAGTTCTTTCAGGACTGAAGGAAGGCGAGAACGTGGTGGTTCCGGACAAAAGCTAATTTCAAAAGCAGTCAGTTACCCGAACGAAGTGACGGTGCAAAGTAAATTCAGCGGCCTACTGCGGTGGCCACAGTTTTATCAGCGTGAAACTTAAAGTAGCTTGCGATCTCCGAGCGCAAAAAAAGAGACCGGTTGCGCCAAGGATGTCGCAAGCTACTCAAAGCAAGTTTCAAAGGAGAAGTCAGGATTCAGAAATTAAAAGTTTTATTTAGGACAATGCAGATGTCAGACAAGAAAGAAATTCCTCATTTGAAGGAGCATACTTTCACCGACAGGATCATCGGGATCTTCCTCCGGTCGAACCTGTCGCTGGTGCTGATCCTTCTCGCGTCGCTGATGGGGCTAGCGGCATTGTACCTGACTCCTCGAGAGGAGGATCCCCAGATTGTCGTTCCTCTTGCCGATGCCTATGTGAATTTCCCGGGGCATTCCGCTGCAGAGGTGGAACAGCTGGTGACGACCCCTCTTGAAAAAATCCTCTACCAGATAGACGGCGTCGAATATGTCTATTCCATGAGCCGGGAAAATCAGGCTCTCATAACCGTAAGGTTCTATGTCGGCGAGGACAGGGAGCGCAGTCTTGTAAAGCTCTACAAGAAGATCCAGGAAAACCTCGATATAGTTCCGCCTGGCGAAGTGCAATGGGTGGTAAAGCCTGTTGAAATAGACGATGTCCCGATAGTGACACTGACCCTCAGCTCCAAGATATCCGATGGAATGCTTCTAAGGAGAGTTGCCGAGGAAGTCACCCAGAATCTGTCTTCTGTGAAAGATGTTTCCAGGGCTTACGTAATCGGCGGAAGTCCGCGTGTCGTGCAGATATACATGGATCCGGACAGGATGGCCGCATATCATGTCTCGCCTCTTGAACTCCAGGATGCGATAAAGGCTTCAAACCTGAAGATGACCGCGGGCGATTTCAGGAGCAAGGACAAACTGATGGAGGTCGAAATTGGCGGGCAGATTGGCAGTGCGCCAGAACTGAAGGAACTGGTGGTCGGGGTCTTTGACGGACGCCCCGTCTTTCTCAAAGATGTTACCAATGTTGTTGACGGCCCCGAAGAGATCAGCAGTTATGTGCGTTACGGCGAAGGACCTGCCAAGGGATTCACAAAGGACGAGTTCTTTCCAGGCACTTCCCTTGGAAAGGAAACCAGCAGGCAGAAAGGTGATGTATCATCGGAGGCGGTGACAATCGCGATCGCCAAGAAGAAGGGCGCAAACGCCGTCTGGGTTGCCAGAGATGTCATCAGAAAGGCTGAATCCATCACGAAAACAATTGTTCCCGACGACATGGAACTTGTAGTGACAAGGAACTATGGTCTTACTGCGGACGAGAAGGTGAATGAACTGATATGGGGACTGGTTGCCGCAATCATAATTATCGTGGTTCTGCTGACATTCGGTCTCGGCTGGCGGGAATCGCTTATCGTCGCTCTGGCTGTACCTGTGGTTTTCGGCCTCACCCTTTCCATCAACCTCCTCTTCGGATTTACAATCAACCGAGTAACCCTCTTCGCGCTGATCCTTGCACTCGGACTCCTCGTCGATGATCCGATCGTCGACGTTGAAAACATCACCCGGCACTTTTCACTGAAGAAGAAAGCGTCGCGCCGGATTGTGCTCGATGCCGTCTCGGAGATACGCCCTCCCCTGATAATTGCGACACTCGCAGTAATAGTGAGCTTCCTGCCTATGTTTTTCATCACGGGAATGATGGGTCCGTACATGCGCCCGATGGCGCTCAACGTACCAGTGACAATGCTGATGTCCATGCTCGTGGCATTCACAATCACTCCTTGGCTTTCATACCATCTGCTCAAGAACAAGTTCTCCGGCTCTGGCGCACAAAGCCCATCCCACGCCGAACATGATTCTTCCGCCCTGAAGGAGACATGGCTGTATAGGATCTTCCACAGGTTCATGGAACCTCTGCTGAAAAGCAAACGTAACGGTCTGCTGTTCCTCGGAGTAATAGTTCTGCTGACATTTGCGGCGATGGGGCTTGCGGCGATCCGCAGTGTGCCACTCAAGATGCTGCCTTTCGACAACAAGAATGAACTGCTGCTTGTTTTGGATTTTGATGAAGGCACCACCCTTGAAAGGACCGATGCCGCAGTACGCGATTTTGAAAGATATATTTCCACTGTCCCTGAAATCGCGGATTTCATAAGCTATGTAGGTCTGGCTTCTCCAATGGATTTCAATGGACTTGTACGCCACTACTATATCAGGAAGGGCGACAATGTCGCGGAGATCAGGATCAATTTCGCCGGCAAGAAGCACCGGGAACTGCAGAGCCACGGCATTGGACTCCGGGTTAGGAACGAACTCCAGAAGATTGCCGACAAGCACTTCGCAAAAATGAAGATCGTAGAGACACCTCCTGGTCCACCGGTGATCGCCAGCGTCGTGGCGGAAGTTTATGGCCAGCCGTATAACAGCTACGAGGACATTCTCCTCGCCGCAGATGACGTGAAATCTCGACTTATGCTCGAGCCTGGAGTTGTCGACGTGGATGATGTCAGAGAGGCGCCGAAAAAGAAATTCATATTCATCACCGACCAGGAAAAGGCGGCCATCAACGGTATCAGCGTTGAGAAAATCGCAAAAACACTGAAGATGATCCTATCCGGTTCAGAGGCTGGCATCGTACACATCGGTACCGAACGCAATCCCCTCAGGATAGAGCTGAAAATTCCGGTCAACCAGAGGACAGGAGCTTCCGAACTGGCGCGCATCCATGTAAAGGGTGACAACGGACAGCTTGTGCCAATGTCGGAACTCGGCAAATGGGAAACTTCCCGTGTCGACCAGCAGATCTACCATAAGAACCTCCAGCGTGTCGCATATGTTTTTGCAGAAACGGCTGGACGCCCTCCAGCGGATGTAGTGGTGGACGTGCAAAGCGACAAGGTCCCGTATCGTAAGCTTTACGGAGTAAATGGAAGTGATTGGGGAAAAAGCATGAGATTTACTAGTTCCACTGAGCATATAAGACCTGTTTACTTGAGGACTTTCCTGTTCAGCGGAGGCGGCAGAGAATGGGCCGTCCCTGGAAATTTCAAAGTTGATTTCGCCGGTGAAGGCGAATGGAAGATCACCCTTGATGTGTTCCGTGATCTCGGACTCGCTTTCGGCGCGGCTCTTATCGGCATATACATATTGCTCGTTGCGCAGACCTCGTCGTTCACCATACCTGCGGTAATGATGGCGGCGATACCACTGACAGTGCTAGGCGTGATGCCCGGCTTCTGGATCCTGAACCTGATAAGCGCGAGATACTCTGGTGGATTTCTGGATCCTGTCTACTTCACTGCAACAGGAATGATTGGAATGATAGCGCTATCTGGAATTGTCACAAGAAATTCAATCATCCTTGTGGATTTCATGCACAGATCATTGTCCAGGGGAAATACGCTTTTTGAAGCTATCATGGAAAGTTGCGTCGTACGCCTGCGCCCGATTCTCCTGACCGCCAGTGCTGCAATGCTCGGCGCTGTGCCAATCATAATAGATCCAATTTTCTCGGGACTTGCCTGGGCCTTGATCTTCGGGCTTTTCGCCTCCACTCTCTTCACTTTGTTCGTAATCCCTGTCACCTACTGGCTGATTTACGCCAATAAGCCGGGGCATGGAATGCCGAAAACTGAGGAAGAATAATTCATGGCTGTTCCAGCAATGAAAGAAGCTTTGTTATTGCCATTGGAAGCTTAGTCATTTTGGTTTCCGGCGGTGAGGATTCCTCATTTTCCTGATCACCGTATTCAAGCCAGATGCCGTAGAGCAGGCGGCAGTCGCCTTTTTCCAGATACTCACGGTTGGCGGCAAGCAGTTTCAGTAACGGCTCGCGGCAGGTAATTTCATCTTCTCCATCCTCTTCATCATCATATTCCGAATATCTCTTCCGTGAATTGGCGAGAATCGAACATGCATCGAGACGGCAATCAATGCGGATAATAACCCGACCTCCTTCTTCTTCCACATCAATGCCCAAATCATCAATGCCATAAAACTCATATTCCTTAATTTTTTCTGCGTCTTTTTTGTCGGCGTTAAAAGCGATCGCAAGAGTCCACCAGTCATAACTTTCCGAATACATGACATCATAATATTTCTTCACCAACGGTTCCCAGCCACCTGGCAGATCGCTGTAGTCTCCATTGTAAATGAAACTGACCCGGCTGGAAGTCGGATTGGCCCGACTCGACAATTTTGATACCTTGGCCTTTTCCTCTTTCCCCAATTTGCGGTCAATTGCCAGAAACTCATAAGAAGTCGAACTGTGATCAGCCTGAAAACCTTTACGTTCAGAAATAATCCTCATCTTCCTCTCCTATTGTTGAATATTCACGATCATTTAAGCTGATAATCCATTCCGGGTAGTCACTGTCGTCATAGCCACTCCATTCATCCGGTTGCGGAAAATTGTAAAAGACATTCGGGGTTGACCGGTAGGCATCGCGTTTTTTCCGTCCAGTGCGGCGAACTACTGGAATTGCTCCAACCTTTTTCATCTCCTTGATAGCGTTTTTCTGCCCTATGCCGTAGCGCTCCATATATTCTCCGACTGTGACCTGTCCGCGAAATTGAAGAAAAGAGGAGAAATCAAGCATCCGATTCTTTTGGCCGTAATGTTTTAACGGTGGCTTTTGGGGTGCTGGACAGCCCGGATCACATCCAAGCGCATCGTGCGCAAATGCCCGGCATCCACCGCAATGTCTCCGAGCCGTACAAAAACCGCAATAACTGTCGGTAAAACTTTCCTTATTCCTGAAAAAGCGATATTTGCGCAATATTTTTGAATCATGCCATATTTTGTCCAGGGAGCCGGAATACACATTGCCAACGCACAATTTCGGAGTTACCAGTTGCGAACAGGGATAAAGCGAGCCGTCAGGAGCGATTGCTGCGATGCGGTTTCCTGCCGAACAACCGATAATGCCATGTTCCATAGCCACTGTAGAAGTCAAGTCGCATTGCAAGAAACTAAGCGCGCAATCTATCCGCAAATCAACTCCCGGAATGGCGGACAACTTCTCAAGTTCCGGCTTCAATTCCAAAAGCTGTTCCTTTTCCGGCAGTTCTTCCCGCCAGCGCTTGATGGAGAGCGGTGGTTTGTAGCGCAACATGGTAAACCGGCGCAAACCGATGTTTCCCAGTTCTCCAACTAACAATCCGAAATTTTCCAGAGTACTTCGGCTGAGACATAAATTAGCACCGATTTTTATACCGTTGTCCGATGCCCTTTCCATCAGGGATTCCAAGTCATGCAGATAACTGCGCCAGTCCGGAGTTTGCAGCCAGTTCGCGTGAATACCCAACTGCAACGAAGTCAAAGAACCAGATAATTCATCCAGTAAATCTCCATTTATAAACTGCCGTCCGGTGGTAAGATGGACTGTCAAGCCACAGGCGGAGGCGTATTTCACCAGTTCCGCAATATCACCCCGTTCCAGCGGTTCACCGCCGCCGATCGCCAACTGGAAAACCTTCCACCCGGCCAGCTTTTCAATCATTATCTTAGATTCTGCTGTATTCAGTTCCCTGCCGGAAAAATTCACTCTTGATGAATAACAGTCGGGACATTTCATGCCGCAACGGTAAGTAATCGCCCAGTGAACAGTTTCCGGAGCCGACAACCACGGAAAATCACGGCGAACCGTCAAAGTTTCCTTGTTATCAGTGGAATCAGTATGTCGGTCAACTTTTTCCAGAATGCGGAGCTGCAGCAGACGGTCAATGAAATGAGAGGAATTTTCAGGGTCATCAGGATATATGCCGCCAGTCCGAGCCTGAAACAGCAGCTCGAATCCTGGCCGGTCAACCTCAAGCATATACCCGTCACGGCGGTCAAATACCAATCCGCCAAAGTTCTCCCTGCGCAACCGAACTTCATTTGCCAGATATAAATGTTCCAAATGACTTTCACTTTTCATAGCTGAATATATTCTTAAAACATACGGATTTTTTCAATCTCTTCCATGATCTCTGCTGTGCGTTTCAGGGCTACTATGATTTTCTGGTAGTGGACAATGTCGTCATAGGAGAGTGTGCGGGTCTTGCGGTCTTTCAGCCATTTCTGGGCGGGTTGATAGCCGCCGATGTAGAAGCCCCATGACACCTCGGGGGCGTTCTCAAAGTATTGGGTGCGGTTGATCCACACTTTGCCATCGCGGAATTCGGTCTTTTCCACCATGCCGTCGCCCTCGCCTTTGAACGGGTAAGGGGTGGGGCCGATGGTGGCGGGGTCCATCAGGTGCAGCTTGCGCAGGGTCTGGCCCTTGGCGGAAATGTCCCAGAATTCATCCGGGGTGGCGGGCCACGGGATGCGGGGAAAGTCGATTTTCAGGAATTCGGCATAGGTGGCGCGGTAGGCGGGGCAATGCAGCACGCCATAGATGTAGTCAAAGGTCTGGACTTCATCCGGGGTGCCGTGGGTCGGATGTTTGGCGAGGCTTTGGAGGCGTTTGTAGAGTTTGGGATCAAAGTTGACGCGGCGGGTTTGGTCGAGG
>JANYBI010000055.1 GCA_025360875.1 Lentisphaerota bacterium | reverse complement strand
CCGCATTTGCGGATTTCGCAGGGAAAGATCTCCTGAAAGCCGTTGCGGATGATTTGTTCGAAGAGACGCTTGTGAATGAAGTTGAACCGCTTCTTCCCGGGGACAGGCCTGTGTTTCTGAAAGATTATCCTGCGAAGTTCGCAGCTTTGTCGAGACTGGGGAAGGATGATCCGCAATTCGCCGAAAGGTGGGAGCTATATTTGGGCGGAGTGGAAATCGCCAATGCCTACAGCGAGCTTGTCAATAAGGATGAACAGAGGAAAAGGTTTGAGGAAGCCAGGACGTATAAGAGGAATTCCGGAGAAACGGTCTATCCCGATAATAAGGATTTCATGGATGCCCTTGAACTTGGAATTCCCGGATGCGCCGGCTGTGCGCTCGGCATGGATCGTCTCGTCATGGTTATCTGCGGCGCAGGTTCCATCGATGAAATAATGGTCTGAATTAAGGCATTGAAAATTTGAATTTCCGAAATCTGCATTATCTTAAAGGAAACTCAGGAAATTAAATATCTGCAAGGTGCGTTATGAAGACGGTCGTCAGTATCATCATCTTATCAGTTGTTATTCTATTCTCGTCCGGCTGTTCGTCGAGCAGGACCATTGCCGCCCCCTATGACCAGGTAGCTGCAGCGGCCCAGGAGAAATTCTACGTGAACACATGGTCCATGTATGATACCAGGAAGAGCTGGAAGGGGGAAAAGCCCGGCAAGGACATGAAGATCACCTATTACGAGTGGTCGTTCCCTGATACGAAGATATACTGTGTTGTGGAGATCATCGCTGATAAGGGCGGAAGTTCAACTGCCTATGTGTTTGTGAAGGACTATGGGTCGTGGCTTGCGCCTTTCACCTGGAGCTCTTACGATGCCAACGGTGTTCTCGACCGTCTTGAGAAACGCATGGCCGGCGGAACATGGGATCCTCTGCCATGGGAGGAGAAAATTGAAGAGCGTAAACTCAAGTAACCGGGGAAAATATCTTATATGTCTGGTATGAACATTAGAACTTATGCGGCATTCATTGCAGTAGTGGCGCTCCTGTCTGTCCTGGTGTCCTGCGGCGGCGGCGTCAAGCAGACAAATGAGGAGCTTCTCCAGAGCGCTCTCGCTGCGGCATCGGGGCCTAAGGCGGACTGGCAGAAGGCCAGAGCTCTCGCATTCAAGGCCGTGAAGCAGAAGTCCGAGGACGCGAACGCACATCTCATTCTTGCCCTTGCGCTGGAGCAGTGCGGGCAGCCTGACAATGCCGTTGACGAAATCAGGAAAGCTGTCGAACTTGATCCCGGGAATTTCATGGCGCAGTATTCAAAGGGCAGGATTTTATTCGAGCGCGACAGGATAGGCGACTGCATAGCGCCTCTCAAGGAGGCCCAGAAGCTCAAGCCTGAAAGTGAAAATGTGATGCTGCTTCTCGCAAGGAGCTCGGCGGCCCTCGGAAGATATAAGGAGGCGATGTCGTACTATGCGACGCTGGCAAGGAATCCTGCCTACAAGGACAGGCCCGAGCCTTACAATGAGCTTGCAATGCTCTATGTCAAGCAGAAGGACAACGTCAAGGCGTCGGCATTTTTCAACGAGGCTTACAAGAAGGCGCCGTCAAACTACATCGTGGTCCTGAACATAGGGATATTCTGCGATGTCTACCTGAATAACCCAGCATACGCCATCAAGCATTATAACAGATATCAGGAACTCACCCTCAGCAACCGCGAACTTGAACCTGTCCGTGCGAAGCTCAAGAAGCGGATCGAATTTCTGAAGCAGAAATACAAATTATAAGAATTTCCTGGAAATTTTTATACTGGAAGCGCCATGGAACGTTTTATCCCCGATGATGTAATCAATGACATAAGGTCACGCTGCGACATCGTCGACGTCATTTCAGGATATATCCCGTTGAAACGTTCCGCTGGCCGGTTCAAGGCGCTTTGTCCGTTCCATGGTGAAAAGACACCCTCCTTCTTTGTAAACCAGGAACGCCAGAGCTATCACTGCTTCGGGTGCCAGAAAGGCGGAGACGTCTTCCGTTTTGTCATGGAGAAGGAAGGGGTTGATTTTCCCAATGCCGCACACATTCTCGCATCGAAGTGCGGTGTCATTATTCCTGAGAGGCAGCACGGGGCGGCGGGAACCGGGAAAACTTCCGATGAGTCGGGCCGTGAGCGCGAAAAGCTCTACAAGATCCATGAGGAACTTGCCTCCTGGTACTCCAGGCTTCTGGCCGAACACACCGCTTCACGTGTCGCGGAATACGTGAGAAAACGGGAAATATCAGAAGACTCCCTGAGGAATTTCAGACTGGGCGCGGCCCCCGATGCATGGGATGAAGCTTTACGGCTTCTCAGTTCAAAAGGTTATTCGGAAGAGGACGCTGTTCTCGCCGGTATTGCAGTCAAGAACGAGGAGTCGCGGAGGATATATGACCGTTTCAGGAATAGGCTTGTCTTTCCGATATGGGATGAGCAGGGCAGGGTGGTTGGTTTCAGCGCCAGGACAATTGAAAAGGAAAGCGAAGGCGCAAAGTATGTGAACAGTCCGGAGACGCAGATCTTCAAGAAGAGCCGTGTCCTATACGCCCTCCACATGGCCCGCGAGGCGATACGTGATAGGCAGTATGCGATACTCTGCGAAGGCCAGCTGGACGTCATCGCGATGCACAAGGCCGGATTTACCAATGCCGTGGCTCCGCAGGGTACTGCCTTCACCGAGGAACAGGGAAAGATATTGCGCCGGTATACGGATAAGGCGTTTCTCTGCTTTGATTCCGACGAGGCCGGGACAAAAGCTTCCCTTAGGGTCCTTGAAATTCTTCTGCCTCTTGGATTCGAAATCAGGATGATCTCTTTTCCGAGTGGAAAGGATCCTGATGAGTTTCTCAAGACAGCCGGTCCGGAAGCGCTTAAGGTTTCCGTGGAAAGCGCCATATCATTTTTCGACTATGTGCTGAATAAGGCGAAAAAGGAATTCGATCAGGCTTCACCTTTCGGAAAGAACAGGATAGTGACCGAAGTCCTATATTACGTTTCCAAGATGGAAAGTTCAGTAGTGAGATCGACTTTTGCGACTGAACTGGCCCAGGAGATGAAACTTCCCGAAAACATTATCTTCGGCGAGCTCAACAAGAGGCTTGAAAGGCCTAACTATCAGGTGCCGCAGCAACAGGCCGCGACTCAGGCAGCCCAAGTCCAGGAACTGCCCAGTTCCGTATTGTCCAAGGCCGAGGAGACCCTTCTGGAATTGTGCATAGCGCATGGCGATGTTGGCAGGAGACTTTCGGAGGAACTTCCAACCGAGATGATAAGCAAGACTCCAGTTGGACATGCTCTGGACACTGTCATTTCTCTCACAGTCAACGGCGAATGGGAGAATTCGGTCAAGGTGCTTTTAGACCAGATATGCAATGAACCGAACCCGGCGCTCTCCCGGATTCTGTCCGGCGGTGACAACGAAAGGATACTGGAGGAAAACAGGAAGAAGGCGCTTGACGACTGCCTTGCCGTAATCAAAAAGCACCATCTCGAAGCGGAGGTTACCGAGCTTCTCAGGGAAATCGACTCGATCCAGGATGAAAACGACAGGAACGAAAAAAGAAAATTATATATTGAGAAGAGAAAGAAACTGCTGGAACTCGGGAAGAGGAAGTAATCCATCCATCCGTCATCCTGTGGGATGACACGGGTTCCCTTTACTGTTTCGGGTTTGCTTCAAACGGCATTGCCGGATGAGCGGCTGTCGCGAATTCTTTCGAAAGGAGCTCCACCTTGGCTTTTTCCGTGAGTTCAGCGTTCAAGTCGAGGATATCCCCTTTTTCCGTGTCTGTCCTCTCAATTGTCCCCATAGGCAGTTCAATCACGGAGATTGCGCCTGGACCGCGCGCAAAGGGAATCCATGGCATCAGGTTTTTGCGAAGTCCGCAAATCTTGTTTTCCCTGTCGACAAAAAGGACATCGATCGGTATTGACATGAACATGGTGTGGATGCATGCGCAGTTGTTGAAGACCATGGCGTCGAAATCGCGGAAATCCCTGGCGATCATTCCTCTCCCTCTCTCGTAGAACGTCAGCGCGACGAGAGGTTTCCGGGCAATCAGCTTTTTCCTGGTGAGGTTGTGGATCATTTGAAAAGTATGTTGAAGCTTTTAAGTATTACTGGGCCGAGAAGTATTACAATCACAGCCGGCATTATGAACAGCACCAGCGGGAACAGTATTTTTACAGGAGCCTCGTTTGCCAGCTTCTCGGCGCGGTTGAAACGTTTTCCCCTGAGCTGATCACCCTGGATCCTCAGTATCTGACCTATGCTGACTCCGAGTTCGTCTGCCTGGATGATTGAATTGAGCACCATGGACAGATCAGGCTGCTGCACACGCTGCGCCAGTTCCTTGAGGGCGACTCTCCTCTGCTTGCCGAGCTGTATTTCACGGAATGTCCTTTCCAGCTCCTCGCCAAGCGCGTCCCTTTTTCTTCTTGCCAGGATATCCCTCAGCGATGTGAGGAAGTCCTTGCCAGCCTCAACTGAAAGCGTCAGGAGATCCAGCACGTTGGGAAGGGCTTTCTGTATTTCCAGATGGCGCCGTTTTACAGCACCCTTCAGCCAGACCTTGGGATAAAGATACAGCACCACTAGGAGACAGACGCCCACGAGCGGTTGTTTTCCAGCCAGCATTAGGATTGCGAAGAATGAGCCGAAGATTACCATGAGAACCTGTACGGATAGGAATTGGTTCTCATCTATGAGCTGATCGTAGCCAGCCATCAGGAGCTGTTCCTTCACCTGTTTCCTGGTCGGATCGAAAAACGGGGCTTTGACTATTGGCGCCACATTTCCTGCGAATGGCAGCAGCATCTTGAACATGATCGGAATCTGGCGCGAAGTTTCACGCTTT
>JANYBI010000775.1 GCA_025360875.1 Lentisphaerota bacterium | reverse complement strand
GACCACGGCATCGATGTCCGCGCTCTTATGCGCCAGCACGAAATCCTTGCCGCAGACCTTCCTGATGAGCTCGATCTCATGTGCGGATGCGACGACGCCGTCCATGCCGCTATCCTTTGCGAGTTTCGCAAGATGTGGTACATGCGAGGACGGATCATATGAATCTGTGCGGTTCATCACCTCGGAAAGAGCTGATGAATCCATGCTCGTCAGGACAGTGACCGCTATTACAAGAGGACGTTTGCCGGAAACTGCATTGTCACCTGCGGCTTTCACAGCAGCCTTCATCATCTCCCGGCCGCCGGAGGCGTGGACATTGACCATGTCCGCACCCATTTTCACGGCTTCAACCACTGCGCTGGCAACGGTATTGGGAATATCATGGAACTTAAGGTCGAGAAAGACTTTCTTGCCCCTTTTCTTCAGTTCCGAAACGGCCACCGGGCCGGCACTGCAGAAGAGCTGGCTCCCTATCTTGTACCAGGTGACAGAATCACCGGCGGTTTCCACAAAGTCGAGGGCTTGCCTGAGGTTTTCAAAATCAAGCGCAACAATCAGTTCGCTGCTATTCTGGCTGTGAGACATTTTTCTCCTTAACCTCCTCTATCATGAAGAGAGGCATTCTTGTTTTAACGGCTACGGGACCTGGCTTCTCACCGTTCGCATATGCTTTGGCCTGCCTTGCATAATCTCTGAGCGCATCGCCAATCATCGATGAAAAGTCGTCGCCATTCCTAGGTGGCGACAGGAAGGCCTTGATTATATTATCAGCCTTATCCTTGGCAACCGGATCCTTCCTGCCAAATTCAATCAGTGCAAACAGTGCAGATATGCGGACATAATCCATGTCAAACGTGTTCGGCGACATCGGTATCACCAGGACCTTCTTCATGCAAATGTCATCCATCTGGTTCATGATTTCCTGGTTCGGAGAATTGATCCTGGCCAGAGACCAGCATGCATAGGACCTGTTGTTGGCGGGATATTCCGCAATCGTCTTCTTGATTGCAGCAGTCAGCTTAGGGGTGAAATAGCTGTCTGCAATCCAGCCCATTGACTCGAATGCCTGAGAGGAGACGTTCACCGACTTGTCATCGCTGAGCTTCAGAATTGTCTCATAGGATTCCTTCATCTTCAGCATTCCCAAAGTCGATGCGACAGCCTCCCTGACATCGGCGACCTTGTGCACGGCCCTGTCAGAGACAGTTTTCCATGATTCCTTGAAATCAAGTTCGCCCAGGGCGGTTATGCACCGTCTTATGAGATCAGCTTCCGCCTCGTCAAGACCTTCCAGCAGTTTCGTGATGGCCGGAGAATAGCGCGTATCCTTAAGCCGGCCAAGGATGGTAATGGCTGCCGCACGGGATTCGGGAATGCCAAGCAATTCATCGCCTACGCGTTTCAGGACATCTTTGCCAGGAGCTATCCTGATAATCGAAGATTCTGCTGCGTTCCTGACCTGTAAAATCTTGTCCCCTATTCTTGCAAGAAGGGCGTTTATGGATTCGGAATCCTTGTAGGAGCCAAGTGAAACACAGGCGAGTTTCCTCACTTCGTCATCGGGGTCGCCGGAAAGTTTTATGAAAACTGCGGAGCGTTCAGGCGCAGGTGTTGATGAAGCTATGAAAGCCCTGACTGAAACGTCCTTGTCCTCGGAAAGCTTCTTAATAAGATCCTCTCCGCCCTTTTCCCTCTTTGCGAGCGCTGAGGCGAGAGACGATCTTATAAATGCATTCTTATCGGAAACAGCCTTGAGCAGACGAGGATCCTTGTCCGGCTCGTCGCTCTTCACCGCCAATACTTTCAAGGCTCCGATCCGCTGGTAGATATTTTCCGATGAGATGAACTTGTCCAGCTCGGAATCCTTCGAGTGTTTGATAAGTTCCGGGTTTGAGGCAATCTCATCCCACAGGAAATTTATCACATATTCATTGCTCTCGGAATCAAGCAGCCCGTATGCTGAAGAGAGATCGTTTGCCGCCCTGAGACATAGGGATGCCGAAAGAGCCCTTACGGACTTGTCCGGAGAATTCAAAAGGCTCTTCAGCATGGAGAGCTTCTTGCAGTTCCCATGTGCCTTGAGATTGTAGAGCGCGTTCAGGATGTCCGCCTGCACATAGTCATTTTTCTCGTTCTGCAGGCAGTTCTCCAGGATCTCTATCGCAGCCGGATTTTCAGAATACGCGAGAGTGATGGCTATTTTCGAACGCAACCTGGCGTCCTGCGTCTTCAGGAGGTAGTCGCTTTGCATCTTGATGCTCGCGTCATCTGCAAAATAAGGAGCATCCGGGGTTGTCGTGTTCACCGAGTCAAACGGCACCTTCTCCCATACTGGGATCAGGAGCGGAAAAAATACAAATAGTTTTTTCAGGTTCATTTGAGGTTCCTGTATTTAGCATATCTTAACTGTAAAAGCATTATCAGGGCCAGGATAACCGGGAAAAGGAAAAGCAACAGTTCCCATTTTTCCAGCCTTACAACGAAAAGCAATATATCCCGTCCTGTACATTTTCCAAAAAGGACAGTTACAAAAAAAGCCAGAAGAGGGGCCATCATGAGATATAGGGATGCCAGCCTTGTCAGCCTGGAAATGCGGAGTATCCATACCAGGTTCTCCTCTTTTGAAACGGCATAGAACAGGTTGGAAAGGCTTGTGATGAAGAAGGCGCTGTGTGCCAGGGCGAGCGCGAAGAGCG
>JANYBI010000589.1 GCA_025360875.1 Lentisphaerota bacterium | reverse complement strand
TTCAAGAACGGGCTTGACGGCCATTTCGATGTCCTTGCCGGAAAAGTGCATGAGAAGGAATCCGACGCCGACGACATGCGCAGGCAGATAGAATGCATGATGTATGAACAGTCGCTGCTGCCTGAATCACGCGAGGACCTGCTGGACATAATCGAGAGGATAGACATGGTTCCGAACAGCGCCGATCACCTGGCGACACTTCTGACAATCCAGAGAATCCCCATCCATCCGGATTTAAGGGCAGACATCACGGAACTCCTGAAAATCGCAATAGAGGCCTTCAAATATACGAAAGAGGCAGCGATCAACTGCCTGATGAAAATGGAAAAGGTAAAGGACCTCCAGACCCTCATAGACGATAACGAGAGCCTAGGCGACAAGCTTGAACATAAGATGATACAGAAGATATTCGCCTGCGACATCGGCACTGGTGAAAAAATTATCCAGAAGGACATGATAAACCAGATTGGCGACATCTGCAACCTATGTGAGCACGTCATGGACAGGATTGTGATCCACAGCATAAAGAGGCAGCTGTGAATTAAATCCGAATGTCGAATATCGAAACTCGAAACTATATCAAAACAATGAAGATTTCAATTATCAAAACATTACCTGGAACATTTGAAATTTAATTAATTCCTTATTTGTTTCGGATTTCGGGATTCGAATTTCTAATTTTAAATGGATAGCATATGTTCACTCATTACATACAATATCTCGGAAGCTTTTTCATGGGCTGGGGCCTCGGGGCCAACGATTCGGCAAACGTCTTCGGTACGGCAGTCAGTTCGAGGATGGTCAACTACAAGCTTGCGATACTGCTGACAGCCGTTTTCGTGGTGCTTGGAGCCGTTGTTGACGGGGAACCCGGGATAAGGACTCTCAGCGAGGAACTTCGCGGCAAGACGACACTGGAAGGCTCTGGCACAGCCACTCCTGAAAAACTCAGGCAGAAAGCCGTGAAAACAGCAATTGTAGTTTCATTCGCGGCTGCATTTACAGTCGTTATTTTTACATTATTGAAGATGCCTATTTCAAGTTCACAGGCGGTTGTCGGAGCGATTACAGGAGTCGGCATCATGCAGAATACGCTCAATATCAGGAGCCTTATGGAAATTGTCGCGTGCTGGATAGGCACTCCCATAGGCGCAATGCTCTTCACATTCATCTTCTATATCATCTTCAGAGGCATAGTCAGGAAACTCAAGCCTTCCGTTTTCGTCTACGATCCGATCATGTCCATCCTCCTTATTGTCTGCGGATGCTATGGGGCATATGCCCTCGGCGGAAACAATGTGGCAAACGTCACTGCAATTTTCGTGGGACATGGCATGCTGACAATGGAAGAAGCGAAAATATTCGGAGGTTTGACTATCGCATTTGGTGTCCTGACATATGCTAGGCCGGTAATGATGACGGTTGGGAAATCCATAGTCAAACTTGATGCATTTGCGGCTTTAATATGCGTATTGTCGCACGCAGTCACAGTCCACTGCTATGCCATGATAGGAGTACCGGTTTCCACTACACAGGCGATTGTCGGGGCGGTCGTGGGTATAGGAATCATCAAAGGCGGACAATCTATAAACTACAAATCGCTGTCGCATATCTGGGTCGGATGGCTAGCAACGCCAATAGTTGCTGCCCTGATAGCAATCCTGTTCTATGTTCTCTCAAACCTCAGCTATGTTCCGGCGTAAGGATAATTTCCGTGGAATCTCAATGGAGGATTTCAGGCCCGTCAGGATTACTCCCGCCACTTCCTTGATGCGTGTCGCACGTATCTTCGTTGGTACGAAGAATTGCCGTAGGATTACCTGTCGCATCATAGGCATAGGCACTTGCCATCTGAAGCCAGCCGGCACCAGTCGAATTCGGGTCGGAGGGATCGTAGGGCTGCGTCGGGTAAGTAACAATAAACCCAGGATTAAATCCTTTTTTTCTCCAACCAGGGGTATTGAGTTTCTGAAGACATAAGAGATAATAATTATTGGGACAACCCGGAATGGGATTAACCGTCCTAAAAGGATATGATAATTCACCAATATCAACATCATTGTCAACAAGCCACTTCAGGAATTCAAAGAGTCTGTACTGCTCCTCGTTGAAAGGATCATAGAGGCCAGTCGGATCCTGCATGGCGACCGGGATAAGACGTGATTCAGTAAACACAGGAAGGACCATCTTTACAGAATTAGGGGTTTTGGCTCCTGGGAGGCAACCCAAAGGTTTCGCAAGGGCTGAACAGGTAATAGGCGCCTTGGCAAGATTATCACTAGTTACATTTGGATCGGTCTTAATCCATGAACCTTTCTGTTCTAATTTCTCAGGATTCTCAAAACCTTTCGGACTGCTTGTCACATTATAGAGGCTTGAGATAACTCCAGGCTCAGCCACGCATGTCATCTTCGCTACCGCACCACCATAGCAATATTCCGGTTTCAAGACGCTGCGAAGATATAATTGTCCATTAGCAGGTGAATTACTGGTCCAATTATCGCTTGGCCCATTGTCCCACCTGTCTTCATAAATACACCATCTGATCTCTGGAAAATTCGATGTCCCTGTGTCAGATAAGCCTACGTCATATTTGGCAACTTTAAGATGGCGATTATCTTCTTGTGTATCCAAATTTTCGTCCTCCCCCGGCCCCGCCTGGGTAAAATATCCGGCAGAATCACTGCTGTCAGCCTTTGATGGATCGGTTGCACCGATCAACTTTCTGTAATCCGCCACCGCGTTTTCTTTAACTAAAACAGCCGCAACAATTGGCCCGCTGCTCATATAACTGATCAACTCACCGTAAAAAGGGCGTTCTTTGTGCACTTCGTAAAACTGTCCTGCCTGTTCCTTTGTTAGCTTT
>JANYBI010000574.1 GCA_025360875.1 Lentisphaerota bacterium | reverse complement strand
CTCAAGAACTTACAGGTCGTCGCCGAGCAGTCGCTCGAGAACTACAATGAGGAAATATTGAAGCTGTTCCCAGGCAGCTCGGTAAGGATTGTCGGGAAAATAGTCGAGTCCCAGGGAGCGGAACAGCCGCTCGAGCTCAAGGCAGTCAGCATAAAGGTCTACGGATTCTGCGAACCGACCGACTACCCGCTCCAGAAGCAGAGGGTTTCCTTTGAAAGGCTCCGCGAAGTCGCCCATCTCAGGGGCAGGACGAACACATTCGGGGCGGTGATGAGAGTCCGGAACGCTCTCGCGGTCGCAACACATAAGTTCTACCAGGAAAGAAACTTCTATTATCTTCACACGCCGATAGTCACCTCAAGCGACTGTGAAGGCGCGGGAGAAATGTTCCAGGTCACCACTTTCCCGCTTGACAAGACGATTCCAAAATCTGACAATGGCCTTATCAATTACGCTGAAGATTTCTTCGGAAAAAAGACCGGGCTCACTGTCAGCGGACAGCTAGAAGGCGAGACCTACGCCTGCGCCCTTAGCAGGATCTACACTTTCGGCCCGACCTTCCGGGCGGAAAATTCCAACACGCGCAGGCATCTCGCGGAGTTCTGGATGATCGAGCCTGAAATGGCTTTTGCCGACCTGCAGGACGATGCGGATCTCGCAGAGGATTTCCTGAGATACCTTTTCAAATATGTCCTTGAGAACTGCAAGGAGGATCTGGATTTCTTCAACAAGATGATCGACAAAACCGCTATCGAGACAATCGTGAAACTCGCAGACGCCAAATTTGAGAGGATCTCTTATACCGAAGCTATTGAAATCCTCATGAAATCGGGTGTAAATTTCGAGTTTCCTGTAAAATGGGGAATAGACATGCAGTCGGAGCACGAACGTTATCTCACCGAAGAAAAGTTCAAGTGTCCTGTGACCGTCGTCAATTATCCGAAGGAATGCAAGGCGTTCTACATGCGGGTCAATGATGACGGTAAAACAGTGGCTGCGATGGATGTGCTACTCCCGAAAATCGGAGAGATCATAGGTGGAAGCCAGCGCGAGGAACGGCTTGATGTATTAACATCCAGGATTCAGGATTTCGGACTGAAGCCCGCCGACTACTGGTGGTATTGCGATCTTCGCAGATTCGGAACTGTACCCCATGCCGGGTTCGGGCTGGGCTTCGAAAGGATGGTCCAGTTCTGCACCGGAATGCACAACATCCGCGACGTCATCCCGTTCCCACGTACTCCGAAGAACGCGGATTTCTAGCGTTTCCTATTCCACACGAAGACACCCTTTTCACCGCTTTCCAGACCGAGCGCCCATATCCATGTGAAGACCACAAGCACCATGTTCGTCTGCCAGTAGAACGTTGTCGCAATGATCGCCACTGTAAGCCTCGGGGCGAACAGCCATCCAACCCACCAGAGCCATCCTCCCCAGACAGTGGCGAACAGCATGGTCAGCCGTGGAAAAAAGAACATGAAAATAACAAACCATATGCCGTGATGCTGCCAGAATCCTGTCATTTCACACCGCTTGTTTTATTTTTGTATGAAATCATTTCACAAACGAACTGACCATCACATTTATCTCCCTGCCGTTTGCGAGAGTGACGGTAACAAGCTTGCACAAGGTGCTGCCGTACTTGTCCTCCTCGACAACCGACACCGTGCCAGCTGCGAGGTTCGCAAGAAGTTCAAGCTGTTCAGGTGCACTCAGCGAAACATTGAAATCAATCCCGTCCGTGCCTTCGTTCAGATTTGCGAAGACCGCAACCGATACGGCTCCTATCTTGCCGGATTCGATTGCCGACTTCTGCGTGTCGTCGATTACTCCGAGAGTATTCAGGTTGGTCAGAGCGTCCTGCAGATTGTCTGACGAGACGTGGACCATCAGCGGAGCCGCTTTGAATATCGTATCCTTGGTCGTGTCGTTGCCGGAGCTTGCGCCATCGACAGCATAAAGCAGGAGATTTATTCCGTCCTGCAGTTTTGCCGCCAAACCGGCGTCAGCCTCGGACGTGCAGATCGTCTTCGCAGCCCACATCGCGGCATAATCCTCATCAATCGCGCCGTCATCCCATCCCTCTCGGATGTTGAGGAAGGTCTGCAGTCCGATCTGATCGGCAAGTGTCATACTGCTGGAGACACTGTAATAATAGGATGCAAAGTCGAATGTGTTCGTCGATTCCGTCGCGTTCTTATAGGTGTAAACAGTATGGCTTGCGGTTCCTTTCGCCAGATCCGGGATGTCATCGAAGAAG
>JANYBI010000361.1 GCA_025360875.1 Lentisphaerota bacterium | reverse complement strand
TTGTCGCGCCAATTGCTTTTCTGCCTGTTTTTCAGCCAGAAAATTGCCGCCGTAGTATCAGGGGGATAACGTTCAATATAGGGAACCGTAGTTGTGCCCGATGTATCACTATGGAAAATCTTGATTGCTTCATGCTTATATCCTTTTGCCCGATGGAAAAGACTTTTGGCTATTTCCGCATCAGCAAAATCCTTTCCCTTTTTTATGGACACGGAAAATAGAGGATATTTTACTTTCCAAGTGTTAATAGTGTCCTCGTTCACTTCAAAGATCTTCGCAAGCTGAGCATCATCAGCACCCAAAAGGCATATATTATAGGCCATTCTATTAAATTTCTTGAGATATTTTTCCGGCCTACCAGCCTTTTTAGGATTATTTTTCTTCATTTCAGCCCCCTGCCGTTCTTATGCCGGCCATCTATTTTTACGCAGAAACATTCAATAGGAACTTCCAGCGCGTTTGACAGGATGGTCGCTGTCCGCCAGGTAATAGGTTGACCGGAGAAGGCCTTCCGGACCGTGGGTTCAGAAAGACGTATTCTGTTCGCCAAGGCGTGGAACACGTTATATCTCTTTATTTCCTCACTCATTAGAAAATAATACCCTTTATTTATCTTGCTGATAACTATACTCTTCCAGCTATTTTGATTATTTTACGGAAAATAATCTTGAACTTTTTTCAACCCTGATTTACTGCACCAATCTTTTATCAAAACCCCTTCGCCCAGCATTCCTTGCAGGATTCGCAGTCGCATTCTCCTACGGCCTCCCTTTTCGCCTTGCAGACCTGGCATATTTCCGCTTCCCCGTAACAGCCGCATGTAAACGGCGCATATTCCACGCAATTCAACCCGTCAATAATGGACCGGAGGCGGGTAACTTCATTTTCTGCCTTCTTGTACTCATTCCTTGGATGTTCTTTCATTTTTTCACCCCGGCAACTTTCATCTTATTAATCTTCATAACCATCTTCACACACATAGCCGCCGTCTGGATTGCCTCTTTTTCAAGTTCGGCCACAGTAGCTCCGTGAAATACGCAATTATTGGCGGCCTTGACACATTCCCCGGCCTCTTCCGCCATTATTGCAGTCATGCCCACAATATTAGCCGGAAGATCCCCATGCAGCTCGAAAGACCTGTCAAGCTCAGTCTGTATGTCATTAAAAACATCAATTGTCGTTTTCATTTATCTCCTTTCATTTTTTCGCTACTTCACGCGCCAATCCGCAGAGGATGCAAACTCCGTTCATCGTCATCAGGCACCTGCATTTATTTTTCATGCCTTGCACTCTTTGACAGCTTTTTCGAGATATGCCAGGAAACGCGCCGTATCATTCACCCTGGCCTTTTTCCCTTCGATCTTTAACTGCTTGACCTCGTGGCATACCTGCGAGAATTTCCCTTCACCAATCAGCGCCTTTGCCCGGCGGCAATACCAGTGCATGCTCTTGGTTATCTCCACATCGGCAAGCCCGAGGCAGTCCTCTTCATCGACGGTCAATGCCGGCAACGTCTTTGTCAGGCGCATGTATTCCACGACGCTCTTTCCGGAAGCCACCCAGACGCGCTCAAGTTTTCCAGGCGTTCCCCCTCCTGGTCTCCCGTTCGATGGTTCTTTCTTCCCTCCCGAGCTCGTCGAGCTCTCCGCCTGGGATTGCTTCGCCGGGACCTTGTCCTGAGCCTTGCCGATGGGCTTCCCAGCGGCATAGCTCGTCTGGAAATCACTCAGAGGCGGAAGCCGGATCGGCGTTACAGCCGGCCTTTCCTGGGCCACTTCTTTTTTGTATTCGTTTTTTCTTTCGGAGATGTCTTTGACATCTGAAGATGAAGATGAAGATGAAGATGAAGCGGGAGATAAAGAGGGGGATGCAAGGGGGGGGAAAGAGGGTTTGTTACTTTCGGGTTTCCTTGCCGTTACATCTTCCGTTACTGGTTCCGTCTTTTCCATGTTACAATTTTTATTTTCTTCCGTTACATTCACGTTACTTCTGCATTTCTCAACGCGGCTTCTTATGTTTTCACGCTCATTATAAAGCCTGTTCATACGCCGATTAATCAGCGTTACAAGTCCGTTACCGTGCTCTTGTATATCGGCAGTATTTGTCGCGCGAATCTCTGTAAATGCGTGTTTCACTTCCTCTACGGAAGCCCTGAGAATCCTTGAGAACTGTTCATATGTCCCTCTCAGCTGGCCCGTCCCCCCAGCCTCATGCATCGCGCACAGGGCATCCATCCAGACACCCCGCGCAAGAGGGGAACACATCCCGAGATTCGGATCTCGAAGATAGTCCCCCGTGTAGAATTCTATATATGGTTTTTTACCCATTGAATTTGTTCCTATGTAAGATTTGGTTTACTGTCCTGTTGAAACTCTCAGCCAGAGCCCGTATCATGTTCTTATCGCTCTCAAACTTCCGGAGCTGCAGCCGAAGCCGGCAATTCTCTTCCTTGAGCTTTGCTATCTTCTTCTTCATTCTTGCAACTCCCGAACTTTCAAATTTCCGCACTTTCGCACTGCCCCCCTGGTCAACTCTCGATATACTTAGGATTGGCCCTCAATTCTTCCATCCTGGCATAGTACTGCTGCTCGTTGGTGAACTTCTCAGGTTTGCCCCAGCCGCCACCAACATAAGGTTTAAATTTGATTTCTTTCTTTGTATTGGAAAATGATAAATTGTAATACCCCCTGAATAATGTCTTATTTAAATCAGGATTCTTTTGATGCTCCTTGTTTCTGATTGTCACATCCAGACCACTATCCGGCAATGGCCTATCCTCTTCCTTGAGCGTGGATTCTATGAAACTCTTTGGCGGTGTACTGTCGCAAGTCTCAGGAGCATCTTTCCCGGGTTTAGGATATCCTTCCTCGTGTACCCTGCATGGAAATATCCCTGGCTTGGCACATCCTTGCTTGCAGTCATCATCGCAATTACAACATGTCTTATCCTTACAGCCACCACCGCATGACCTATGAGGCCACTTTACACAGGTATTGGCTTTCTTAATAGGTTTCTCTTTACTATCCGGGACATCCTCTACAACATCCTCCATCAAACGCGGACAATTTGCGCTACAGGCAAGGTCGTTCAAACATTTAATCGCCATTCCATAACGCGCATCCCTTTTTGAACATTGCCGTTCACATTGGCAACAGCCGATTACATCATCATCATCAATACCATCACAGGTAAATTCAGCAACAGCCCTCAAAGTTCGCTCAACCTTCATCATATCGCCCTGTTTGATCCTCTTCTTCTTTACAGGCTTATCTTTCCCATCATCTGCCGTCTGCTGCTCTCTGTCGTCTGTATCCTGTTCAGACACCTCGATCCGCTCCTGTTTCTCCAGGTATTTGCCGTCGAACAACTTTGGCTGCAGGGCTCCGCTGTCCAGTTCCTTTTCCAGGGCCTGCAGCTGCTTTACGAGTTCGCCCCTGTCCTTCTTGTATTTCTTTTTCAAACCTGCGAGATCCGCATCGAGCTTCGCGATCTTGCGCCTTATCTCCCTTTCCTCGACCAGCCGCTCATACTCCAGTTCTTTGAATTCCATATGCCACCCTCATTGTTATTGATTGCCATCCCGTAAAGGGCGGGTCCCGCAGCCATAGGCGCCACGGAACCCGCTTGGGGGTGGCAATTATACTATATTCCCGATAAAGCAGGGAAGGTTTGTCTTCTCGCGTATCGTGTCCTGGGCGCGTTTTACTGCGGCCTGTATCATCGCCTCGATACTAATCATGCGATAGGCGATGATCAGGGTCCCGGAGTTCACACGGAAGATGAAATCCGCCTCGATATGCTCTTGCTGCATTCCCTGGAATACCGGTATCTGGAGGACGATGCTCTCGGGGATGTTCAATGAGCCGTCCTTTCCGGCATGTGCGGAGATGTCTTCCTTGAATTCCAGATGAATCCCCGTGTTCGTCCTGGCCTTCGATGTCACCCGGGATCCTGTCGTCGCTTCAAGCGTCATGGCGATCTCGAGGAGTTCGGCCCCGGTAGGCTGGATGATGTCCATCCGGCGATCCTTGAGGAAGTCGACAAACTCCGCCTGTCCGAATCCCTTCGTATTCTTTTCGCGCCATATGTCGAATTCCGTAGAAGTCTTCAGGATCAGTTTCGCCTCATGTGTGCGCCAGTCGGCCTTGCCGTCGGCTCCGGACTCGTGATAATCGATCACAGCCGTATAGGTGTACGGCGCTTCCTGATTCTGCACGAAGATGCGGGTATGTGCGCTCTTGTGCTCATTCACATAGTCGATGAAGGATTGCACGTCGTAGAATTCCAGCTTCGCCCTTTTCCTCTCGGGCCTCTCAAGCTTCAGTTCCTTGGACAGGTTTACGACCTTGAGCCCGTCGGGAGTGGGTAGGACCGCATATGGCGTGCTGTCATCGTCGTAGAACTTCTGCACCTGCGCCTGCTGTGAAGCCTTCATCCCGAGATCAAACGCGAACTGCAGGGCATCCTTGGAAACTTCATTCACCGTCATCACATTCTTGCTGTCTTTCATATCTGCCTCATTTATTTTGGTTTTTAAGTTATGCCGGCCTTTCCTGGCAGTCATCCAAGGTTATTGCGGAAAACCACGGATAAAACCGACTCCATTCCATGCCCGGAATGGAGATTTTGTTATTTCTTGTCCTTTCCCTCGAATTCCTGGAATTTCATCTTCATCTGCCGCGGATCATCCCTTAAAAGACGGTTATCCTCAGTAGTGAAGAAGACACTCTTTTTCTTATCCGGTTTCGGAATCGTCGGCGATGAATCATCAAGCAGGACGATGGAACTCACGTCCCCTTTGCTTAATAGTTCAATCTTCAATGTCAGCGTCAATTTCCCGGGCTTCATTGTTTCGCGAACGCCGGCAATCACCTTCTCCAGGTCCTGCGATGCCTCAAACACGAAATCCCCGTTCCTCAGATCCTTGAGGATGTCCAGGAGATTCACCTTCGCATTCACCATCCTCTAGTATTTTAATTCCATACTCAGTTATCCGCTTTTGATTTGCAGTGATTTCTTCTTCACTTCAGTCGGCTAGGTAGGCTCGGTAGGCTCGGTCGGCTCGGTCGACTAGGTCGGCTCGGTCGGCTCGGTCGACTAGGTAGGCTCGGTAGACTAGGTAGGCTCGGTCGGCTAGGTAGGCTCGGTCCTTATTTTCTTGAGTTGGTTCCTTGACATAGACAATCACTGCATTTATATATGCCGGAAATGTCTCAGCCTTCGGATATTTATTTTGAAATAATTTCAGGTAGACCTGCAGCATGAACGCGAAGTATCGCCTGAATTGTGCTTCCGTCAGAACTCGGCCCAGGAGCCAGTTTACATAGGAGTACTTTTCCGCCTGGAAGAGCTTTTTTACAAGATCTACCGCATTAATCTCCGTTATTTTCTGATCGTCAAACCATTCCATTCCGCCATTACAGGCGTTTAATTCCATCAGCCAAGCCCTTGTAATCTTCATACCGCCACCCTTTTTATTTTGGTTTACATCTCAAATGCTTTTTTGAATTGCCTCTTTATCCGATTCCAGCGGCCTTGCAGCCAACTGGCCCTCTTGACCACCGGACTTCCAATCCTCATCCCACATGGAAGCCGTACGAAATACATTTCCCTGTAGTTCATCATTCCCCTTTCATTCTCTTGATTTTGTTTTCGAGTGATCTCCCCTTTCTGCTGAGATGCCGGATCTTGCGATCCTGCCGAATTATCAGCATCTTTGTCCGGAACTCTTCCGATGGCTTCAATTGTCGGAACAAGCCCAGCCTTGCCATATGTCACCCCCTTAGATGTTTTATATGAAGTTTCTTCATTATGGCCCGTTTCCTGTCCTCTATGAAGTTATCCAGGTCCTTCCGGTCATAGAGGTTCTTGCCGCCCCAGCCGAGGTTGAGCAGCTTGCCGCCTATTTCAAGAGCGTAGAAGTTCGCACGGCTCATCCCGAGATATCCAGCCGCCTCATCCGTCGTAAACAGTCTTTTAAGCGCGTCCATTTTCGCAACCTCCGTGAATATTTGTAAAACCCCGGCCGGAACCTAACTTATGAGATAACCACAAATCATATGAAAGGGTCCGGCCATGGGTAAATCCTTAAAATCAAAACCCCCTAAGTTCGATAAGTCTGAGCTTGTCGCGGCTTATACCGCGTCTCAGTCCCGCGTGACGCTTCTTGAGAAGGAGAATCTTTCTCTTAAAAATGCGATTGTTACGCTCAAGTCTCGAAATGCGCGATTGGAGCTCGATAAGGCCGCGCTCATAAAAGAACTCGACCTTTTCAAGCGGAATCGTCCTATAAAGACCGATCTTGACGGGTGGAACTGATTGCCGCGTATCAGCTCTTAAGACTTCCTCAATATGACGACAGTCGCTGGCCGTCTCCGGCTTCACCTGCAAGCCCCTCTTTGTTTCTTTTATCTTCATTCCTCTCTCTCCCTTGTTGCTTGCCTTTTCCGTGCCCTTCTTCCCGGCGTCAGTAAAGTTCACCTTATTTGTAAAACCCCGGCCGGATCCTAACTTATGAGATAACCACAAATCATATGAAAGGGTCCGGCCATGGGTAAAACCTCTAAATCAAATCCTTCCTTTGTCTCGAAACTCACATTTGAAACTTCTGTAGCGTCTTTCGAGTCGACCATCAGGAAGCGTGATGAGACGATACGACGAAGAGACAATGAGATTCTTGATCTTAAGACTCTTAATCACATGCTTGAGACAGGAAAAGTTCTGCTTGAGAAAAAGCTCATCCAGATGAATTTGCCGCGCCCTTCGAGGACTGACCTTGGGGATTGATTTCCTTGCCTTCATTGGTTTCACCCTCCCGCTCCCTTGTTGCTTGCCTTTTCCGCGCCCTTACGGCCGGCGTCAGTAAAGTTCACCTTATTTGAAAAGAGCCGTTCCCAATCGTATCTTGTGCTTGCAAAAACTCCAAAACATGAAAGGGAACGGCCCATGAATAAAGGCAGATGCCCCAACCCCAAATGTAATAAAGTCCTCACTTGTGTAGTCCTCGAAGAAGTTGTGACGAACATTTCCGACTGGAAGGCTTTGACTTTCCATTGTCCGAATTGCGACACGGTAATTTCCGCGTCAATGAACGTGGCTGACCCGAGGAATGATAGGATTTTATCCGCTGTAGATTCTTCTCCCTCTCGGAAGCCTCGTAAACCGTGAGATAGTTCCAGACTCCGGTATTTCCAATATCGTGGAATTTACGGGTGCTCAACACGGCATCTGCGGCTTTTTCTGCCTTACTCAGCTTGACTGGCCCGATATCAAGCTTCTTCATGATCAGTTCCAGCATCCGGGTTATCTTCACGATCTCCCACTGCTCGTCGTCAGCTATTATTATCTTCTTTGTCTTCATTCACCCTCCAACCTCCTTTGCCTTCAGGAACGCCTCAAGGTGCTTCTCGCTTATGCGGTACACCCGGCCTATCTTCACAGACTTCAATTCCCCCAGCGCGATCAGCTTCCGCACCGTCCATATGCAGACCTTCAACTTCTCCGCTGCCTCTTTAATTGTGTACACTGTGCTCATACCAATCTCCTTTTTGCGATATACGCATGTAACTGCGCGTAACCCGCAACCTAAATTTTTTTATCCGTGGACTTCCCTGTACGCCCTAAGCGCGTTCTCCACGATCTTGTAGACCGATATCCCCGTCTTCTCGTGCTTCCTCCGGAGCCAGGCATCCAAGTCCTGGTCAACTATCCTCACTGTGTTCGGCGCTTTCTTTTTCTCTTTCATCTTCCGTCCTTATTTTAAGTTATTTGAAATACCTATGACCGCCACCTACCTTATGAGATAACCACAAATCATATGAAAGGAACCGGCCATGGGTAAAAAACTCAATCCAATTCTCCGCGAAGTATTGATTCCACCTCTTCACTCGCCAATCCG
>JANYBI010000472.1 GCA_025360875.1 Lentisphaerota bacterium | reverse complement strand
CGTCAGGTTTTACATCGGAGCTGGCGGATTTGCTGGTTGGATGCGTGTCCCGTCCTGAGGACATCATATATCCCAGCCAGAATGCAAGACCGATAAGCAACAGTATGAACAGGTATTTCAAGTTTTTCATCATAAATCCGGCTTTGAGTTTGAATTTCATTCTGAATTCTGCCTGCCTTGGCGTAGTTTCCCAACGAAGCCAGGTCTTCTGAATTCCTGCAAAATTCGAGTTTTAAAATCAGCTCACCTTATTTGATTAGTATACTATGCCTTTGCATATATTAACAGAATGCATGATAATTTATTGGTTGAAAGATATTTAAATATTGCAAAATACATCGTTTTCCGCTATAATTGTCTTATAAGAAGCAAGTGATATTCCTATCGTATTTGCAGGTTCCGCATATTGTGAGGGGGTGGTCCTATGAGAACAAGACTTTGGATATTTACGATCTGCCTTCTTTCCTTATCCATAATTTTTGCTGAATACCTGAAACATCTTTTACTCCCAAAACTCTCCGGCCTTGAGTCCATGCTGATGACTTTTACCTTCGTGCTGGCCATTGTTTCAGCCATTACTTTCATGATCCATGGTTTCGTCCGCAGGCTTAATTCCCAGCTGGCTAAAAAGCAGCTCGAAAAGAGCAAGCTCGAAAGCGCGTTGCACAGCAGCGAGGAGAAATACCGGGCTATTTTTGAAAATTCATCAGGCCCCATAGTCATCGTGGACGAGGTTTCTTATCAGAATGTGGATTTCAATTCAAACGCAACAGAGACTCTTGGATTCACCAGGCATGAGTTCGAGAAGCTCCATATGAATGACTACGAGCTTGTCCCGAGCGATGAGATCAAGGCCAGGTTCGACAGGATACTCAGGAACGGAATTGTCGACAGCTATGAGTCCCGCTTCAGGAAGAAGTCAGGAGAGTTTATCGATGTTTTTGTCAAAGCCAGGCCGCTGTCCTTTGAAAACCGGAATTATTTCCTTCTTTCCTGGGATGATGTGACGGAGAGGAGGCGGATCCAGACAAGGGCGATAGAACAGTTTGAATTCCTCAGCATACTCATGGAGACGATCCCGGCGCCTGTATTCTATAAGGATCGCCAGGGGAGATACTCCGGATGCAACAGGGCTTTCGAGGATTTCCTGGGGATCCGGAAGAACGATATAATAGGAAGGAATGTCTATGAGATAAGTGCCGCCGATATAGCTGAAAAATATTTCAAGATGGACGAGGAGCTTCTCAGAAATCCCGGCAAACAGGTTTACGAGTGGAAGGTCAAGACAAAAAAACTTGGCGTCAGGGACGTGGTTTTCAGCAAGGCGACATTCAATGACATAAAGGGAAATACGGCAGGTATTGTCGGTGTCATGATGGACATAACTGACTTGAAGAAGGCCGAGAGCGAGATCCAGAAAAGCCGCGATTTCCTGGCCGCCCAGAACAAGTTGCTTCTCGAATGGACATCTCCGGAGGTCCTCTACCATCCGGACTTCGAATTCATAATGACCACTATCACTGAAAAGGTCTTAAGGATCCTGAAGGTTGAAAGGGTAGGCATATGGCTTTTCAACACGGACTTTACAAAACTCTTCTGCGCGGATCTCTTCGATGTGAATAAATCAATGCATTCCCATGACGGCGAACTTGTCATTTCCAATTATCCCTCATATTTCAATTCCCTCAGGACCGAGCGGGTGATTGTCTGCAAGAACGCGCTGAATGATACCAGATACGGGGAGTTCGTCGAGTCCTATCTTAAGCCGGCAGGAATAACTTCATTCCTGGATGTCCCCGTCCTTGTTTCCGGGGAAATCATCGGTGTCATATGCATTGAGCACCGTGGCGGACCGAGGGATTGGACACTCGAAGAGCAGAATTTCGCCCTTTCTGTTTCAAGCATCTTTTCTCTCGCTCTCGAAATTTCCAGGCATAAACAGCTTGAGGACTCCCTTAAGACTGCAAGGGATAATTTTGTAAACATAATAGAAAAACTTCCATATCCGCTCCTCA
The DNA here is from genome assembly GCA_025360875.1 of Lentisphaerota bacterium. Classification (GTDB taxonomy): domain Bacteria; phylum Verrucomicrobiota; class Lentisphaeria; order Victivallales; family GWF2-50-93; genus GWF2-50-93. The sequence goes on along the minus strand of JANYBI010000472.1, from coordinate 6,000 downwards.
TAGTAGATTCAAGAGGCAGGCTGAAATATGTCAACATTGCTTCGGAGAAGTTTTTTGGTCCGAAAATAAAGGAGATGCTTGGTGCGGAATTCCCATATCCGCTGGAGCCGGGGAGTAAAAGCCAGATTGATTTCCGGAGAGCTGACGGCTCATCTGTAAAGTCCGAAATTGAAGTTGTAAAGACCAGATGGGACAGCGCCCCTGCATTTCTTGTTACTATGCGTGAGAGCATCTAGCAAATTTCAGAAGATGTCCGGGAGTAAGTTCGTAAATCGGCTTTGGCGATATACATTATCTTCGGGCTGTTTTCATCGGGCTATCCCCTGTTTCATGTTTAGCTCAACTCAGAAATTCCCGTCCTATGGGCGCGTCCAGACTCCTTCAAGATTCGCCGGAAGTTTTATATTTGTGTATTTTTACCGGAAAGAAGACGGCCATGATCTCGATTCTGCAGAAAATCAAGATACCTGTCGGTATCGGAAGCAGAGGTGTCCACAGCCTCGAAGCGGAGTCGCCTCTGCGTGCTGAGCTGTTCGGACGTGACCAGTTTGCGAAGTTCGCACGCACGCTTGCCGGCGAATATGAGATAGATCCTGCTCCAGGCAGGGAACTGCTTCTTTCCAGGCTTGCTGAAAACAAGATGGTCATATCTGATGCGCACCGGATTGTTTCACAGGCTCTCGACAACAACCGCCAGCTTGCACCCGCTGCAGAATGGCTGCTGGATAACTACTATGTGATCGAGGAACAGATCCTTCTCGCAAGGCAATATCTTCCAAAACGCTACAGCAGGCAGCTTCCCCGGCTGAAGACAGGAAAGCATGAGGGATATCCAAGGGTCTACGACCTGGCATTTGAACTTGTATCGCATACCGATGGGAGAGTGGATGTGGACAACCTCTCGCATTTCATAGGAGCGTATCAGACTGTCCATCATCTTTCCCTTGGTGAACTTTGGGCGGTTCCCATAATGCTCAGGTTGTCGCTTATTGAGAATCTCCGCCGCGTATCCTTCCGCATAGCCCTCCGAAGGAGGGATCGCGATTCGGCGATAGCGTGGGCTGAAAGGTTCCTGGAGGCGGCCAGCAGGGATTCCAGGGGGCTGATAACGGAACTGGCTGATTTTGTGAGGGTATCACCAAAGCTCTCGCGTCCGTTCATCGCCGAACTGACGATGCGGATACAGGGGCAGCACCTTTCACTGGGCCTTGTGATCAACTGGCTTGAACGCCAGCTTTCGGATGAGGGGCAGACGATTGAGCAGATACTCCAGGCCGAAAGCCAGGACCAGGCCATGGACCAGGTGTCCATAGGCAACAGCATAACAAGCCTGAGGGCTCTCGGCGAGACAGACTGGAAGCCTTTCGTTGAAGACCAGAGCGTAACAGAAAAGGAACTCAGGAAAGATCCTTCCGGTGTTTACAGGCTGATGGATTTCCGCACACGGGATGCATATCGCCACGTCGTGGAAAAGCTTGCGAAGAACAGCAGGAAAAAGGAGGAGGACATAGCCTCCGGGGCAGTAAGGCTTGCCATGGGGAGAATGGACAGGAAAGGTGCCGATCCCAGGGAGAGCCACGTCGGCTACTTCCTCGTCGACAAAGGATTGGCTGAACTTGAAAGCGTCATACGGCCGCGGTTCATGGTTTGTGAAGCTGCCAATAAATTATTGGGCAGGAATCCGCTTCTCCTGTATCTGGGAATGGTGGCAGCGTTATCTCTTGTTCTTGCCGGAACTGCAGTGCTTGAAATCCACTCCGATCTCATTCACAGGGGAATATTCCTGTCGGCAATTGCAATCCTCATCATTATGCTGGCGTCGAGATCTGCAATATCAATTGTCAACTGGCTGACAACATCCCTGGTATCCCCCCGTTCACTGCCGAGGATGGATTACTCAAAAGGCATTCCCGGGAAATGCAGGACACTTGTGGCCATACAGACAATGCTGACCAGGAATTCATCGGTCGATGAACTGATATCAGGACTGGAAATATGTTATGTCGCAAACCGGGATCCCCATCTGATTTTCGCCCTGGTTACGGATTTTACCGATTCAGACCAGGAAACAACTGGAAAGGATATCGGATTGCTGGATTACGCCAGAAACGGCATTGAATCCCTGAATAGGCGATATGAGGCCGGAGATAAGCCGGTCTTCTTCCTGCTGCACAGGAAAAGGGATTGGAATCCTTCCGAAGGAAAGTGGATGGGGTACGAAAGAAAGAGGGGAAAGGTCAATGACCTCAATGCATTTATCCGTGGCAGGCCTGGAAGAATAATCAATGTCACCGGAGAAAAACAGGATCTTTTCAAGTCAGTGCGATATGTCATCACTCTGGATTCAGACACGCAGCTTCCACCGTCCGCAGCCTGGAAGCTTGTGGGGACAATGGCCCATCCTCTCAACAGTGCTAAGATTGATGAACAGACCAGATGCGTGATCAAAGGCTATGGAATCATGCAGCCCAGGATATCCATGAGCCTGATCGGCGCGTCAACCTCATTATATTCGAAGTTCTTTTCCGGAGATGTCGGAATAGATCCCTACACGCATGAAATTTCCGACGTATACCATGATATGATCCGGACAACTCCATTTCTTGGGAAGGGGATCTATGATGTAGATGCCTTTGATACGGTGATAGGCGGCAGATTCCCTGAAAATACAATTCTGAGCCATGACCTCATAGAAGGCCTTCATGCAAGATGCGGATACGTCAACGACGTCGAACTTATAGAGGATCATCCGTCACAGTACCTTGTCGACATAAGCCGCAGGAACCGCTGGATACGCGGGGACTGGCAGATCATAAGATGGCTGCTGCCGACAGTTCCTGACGGAACCGGCAGGATCACCCGCAACAGACTTTCCCTGACGGCTAAATGGATGATATTCGACAATCTGCGGCGAAGTCTGGTAGCGCCTGCAATCTTTCTCCTTATTATCGTTGTGGTCGCAATTTTTCCTGAAGATGCCTTTCTCTGGTCTGCCGCCATGCTGTCCATATTTTTCCTTCCTGCAATAATGCAGACGGCATGGGGGCTGGTCATGAAACCCGGCAAAATCGCGTGGGACTACCACGTAGGACATACTCTGAACATGCAGCTGAGACATATGTTCCAGGAATTCCTGCAGATACTTTTCCTGCCTTTTGAAACTTTAATGAACATCGATGCGATTCTAAAGGCCTGGTGGCGCAAACTGATCAGTAGGCGCAATCTTCTTGAATGGCAGACGGCAAGTAGCGTTGAACGGCGGTCGAATACCGGTTTTGCAGCAGTATTGAAGCGGATGTGGCTCAATCCTGCCACGGGAATTTTATGCTGCTTCATTGCTTGTCAGGAGACAGGCGCACCATTTCTTGCCGTATTCGCCCTGGGCGCCGCATGGATACTGGCGCCGATTGTTGCATGGTTCATCAGCAGGCCAGCGAAAAGTATCCGCATAAGGCTTGACATGGGCCAGAAGGAGTTCCTTCGGAAAATATCCAGGAAGACATGGAGATACTTTGAAGAGTATGTGGGACCCGGGACTAACTGGCTGCCTCCGGACAATGTCCAGGAAAAACCTGATTTCCAGATTGCGGAAAGGACTTCGCCCACAAACATCGGCATGTACCTTCTTTCGACCCTCGCGGCAAGGGATTTCGGTTATGCAAGCACAGGTAATCTTATAAGGCGCATACAGGACGCCTTTAAATCAATGAGCCAGATGGAACGGTTCCGCGGGCATTTCCTGAACTGGTATGAAACCAATACCCTGCGTACGCTGAGGCCCCGTTATGTTTCCACGGTCGACAGCGGCAACCTGGTTGGAGCACTTATTGTGCTCCGCAGAGGCCTGCTTGAACTGAAGACAACCCGCATAGTTCCGGATCAATGGCTTGCAGGCATCAGGGACACTGCCCGGATACTTGAAGAAGAGGCGACCCTTTCCTTTGCCACCGAGTCAGCCCAGAATGCCCGTGACGCCTGTCGTGCCGTTGGATGCCTGAGCAGGGCCATCATCACCGATTCAAGGCCAGTGGAATCCCTGAAAGACATATATCTCTTCCTGGCAGATTATTTGTCAAGGCATTCCAAATTGAATATGGAATCTATTGGAAGCGCTGATGTTCTCTGGTGGATGAAGGCATTGAGAACGCAATGCGAAAACCTGATGCGCGATATTGTCCGGCTTGCTCCATGGCTTGAAGGGGAATGTCTTGCCGGATCTGAACTGGAGAACTGCAGGAAGGTGCTTCTTCAGGAGGAGATAGGAGACTTGCTGTCCGATCTGTATCGGGTTTCCACTCTTTCCGAACAGGCGGTCCTGAGCCAGAAGTGGGACTCCCGGATTGAAGCCTGGGGACAAAGCATTCCCTTGGACAAGGATAATTCACATCATAATGAGGACACCCGGAAATGGCTCGTTGTCCTTAGGTCCCATGTATCTGGAGCCAGCATATGCGCAAGCAACCGGATAAGTGAAGTTGAACAGCTCTGCGAAGAGTGCATGGAGCTGTCCGACTGGGATCTTGAATTCCTTTTCCAGCCGGACCGGAAACTTTTCTCCATCGGATTCAATATTGAAAACCACATGATGGACAAAGGCTATTACGACCTTTTTGCTTCTGAAGCCAGACTCTGCAGTTTCATAGGAGTGGCGCAGGGCCGGATCCCCCAGGAGCACTGGTTTCTCCTCGGACGGCAGCAGGCCAAGGTTAAAACTGGTCCACCCACCTTGCTGTCATGGAGCGGTTCAATGTTTGAGTATCTTATGCCCAACCTCCTGATGCCCGCATATGAGGGCACAATGGCCGATTATGCATGCCGCAATGCCGTCAAGCAGCAGATCATATATGGAAGGAAGCGGCAGGTCCCGTGGGGCATATCAGAATCTTCATACAATCTGATCGATGGGCACAAGACATACCAGTACCGCGCTTTCGGTGTTCCGGACCTCGGTCTCATGAGGGGGCTTTCGGAAGAGCTGGTAATTGCACCATATGCGTCGGCAATGGGGCTCATGTGCATGCCATTGGAGGCGTGCCTGAACCTGCAGAGGCTTGCGAAGGATGGAATACTTGGAAGGATGGGCATGTATGAGGCGGTCGACTATACGGCCATGCGGATACCGGCCGGACAGGACCGCGCAATAGTATGGAGCTACATGACCCACCACAGCGGCATGAGCATGCTCTCGCTGGCGCATGTGCTTCTGAACAGGCCGATGCAGAGACGTTTCATTTCGGATCCCGAAATGAAATCATCCCTGCTGCTTCTCCAGGAGCGCATTCCTCCGGTTCTCAATGAATCGTCGCTCATATCCCATCCACAGGCGGGAATTTCGAACAGGACAGAAGCCCAGATCAAGGAATCAATTACGCGCGTCTATACAAATCCCGATTCCGAAGTGCCGCGCGTGCAGTTGCTGAGCAACGGACGCTATAATGTGATGGTGACCCATGCAGGCGGCGGATACAGCAGGTGGCAGGGCATGGACCTGATACGCTGGAGGGAGGATGTGACAAGGGACTGCTATGGATTGCACTGCTATGTGCAGGATGCCGAGTCAGGCAGGTTCTGGTCCACCACATATCAGCCGACATGCGTCCGCCCCAGCAAGTATGAAGTCATATTCTCGCAGGCCCTCGTTGAATTCCGGAGCCTGAACAATGAGATCGAATCCTACACAAGGATATCGGTGTCCCCGGAGGACGACATTGAAATAAGGCGCATGACAATACGCAATCTTTCATCCCGGGAAAGGACACTGGACCTGACCAGCTACTCCGAGGTAGTCCTGGCCGAGGGACTGGCTGACATGTCGCATCCCGTGTTCAACAGCCTTTTCATACGGACGGAACTGCTTCCCGATAAATCCGCAGTTATGTGCACCCGGCGTCCGCGGTCGGAAGCGGAAAAAACTCCGTGGATGTTTGAAAGCATGGTTGTGCACAACGGAAAACCGGTCAGCGGCTGTTCATTTGAAACTGACCGGAAAAAATTCGTAGG
>JANYBI010000457.1 GCA_025360875.1 Lentisphaerota bacterium | reverse complement strand
AAGGCAAGCAAACGGAATAAAAGGGAGCGCATGCGACCGGTTATGCCGGATTGCGACTTGATATTGAAAGGGTTCCGCCTTACTACATGCTTTATGTTTTAAAGTGCAGAAGAACCAAAAAAACCTCCGGTTTTGCCGGAGGCTTTTTACTCAAATCATTTAAAATTTATTATTTCGGAACAACTTCAGTGGAGGGCTTGATTACCTCAGGGGCTTTCACTGCTGGAACAAGAACGGGGGCGACAACAGGAGCGACAACTGCAGGGGCGGGAGCCACTTCAGGCTGCGCGGCAGGTGCTGCGTTAGTAGGCGCAGGAATCATTGGCCTGTCCCTTAATACTTCTTTGTTTGCTGCGCAACCGCTCGCTAGGGCGAGAGTTCCTAATGCGATTGCGGAAATGGCTGCGGCACTCATAAGTCTGTTCTTCATTTCAAAGTCTCCTGTTTATAATTAAAAAAATAAAAATTTCCGTGATAAGTTATTCGGGCACGATGATAAGTCAAGCGCGGAATTATTTTCCGGACAGAACAAAAGAAAACACCATGCTCAGCACAGCTCAGGACAGGCAGATAAAATGAAGCATGATAAAATCAAGTCGTTTATTTCTCGCACGGAGCAACAGAGACACAGAGGCACAAGGAGGAATTTGTCCAAGGAAAATTTGCAGTTAAGCTATATTCTTCCCTGACGGATGAATGACAAAATAAAACAAAGCCGCCTGGTTTTGTTTTATTTCTGCCTCATCCGCCCGCTGTCGCCTTCAATCAGGCGTTCCCGAGCACCTGCGGTCTCGGGATCTCCGACATGCAAATTTTCACTTCGTGGCTCTGTGCCTTTGTGCGAGATATATTCCCGATATGATACTTGCAAGAAGATGACTTATAGTATTATAGGAAAGACTGAGCTAATTACTTCTTCCGTTTTTGCTTTTTCCTAAGGTTCTTTGCCCCCTTGAATTTAAGGCAAACGCCCCGTATTTTTACTATACAATAACAACAATGGTGCCAGACATGATAAATGATCTTCTTTCCAAGATGCTGTCGCTCGGGGCTTCAGACCTTTTCGTTTCCGCCGGAAAAATACCTTATGCCAGGATAAACACCCTGATGAAGCCGCTGGACGCCCCTGTGGTCACCACGGACGAGATTGAAAAATTCAGGACGGAAATACTTGTTCCCGAAGTCGAAAGCAAATACCAGCAGACCGGCAGCGTAGATACCGGGTTCTCATTTGGAAACTCGCGCTACCGCATAAATTTTCTCCTACAGCAGGCGCAGCCCGGATTTGTCGCGCGGCTCGTGCCTTCAGGCGCCCTTGAGTTCAGCGCGCTGCATCTTCCGAAGATCCTCATGGAACTGGCGGAACGTCCGAGAGGGCTTGTCCTCATCGTGGGCGCCGCGGGAAGCGGAAAGTCCACGACAATGGCCGCCATGCTGAACCACATCAACGGGACTTTTGCAAAACATATTGTGACCATTGAAGATCCCATCGAGTTCGTGCACCGCGACAAGAAATGCCTTGTCACCCAGCGAGAGATAGGTTCCGACACTGCGGATTTCACCGAGGCCCTGAAGAATGTGGTCAGAGAGAGCCCCGACGTGATATTCATAGGTGAAATGCGCGATCTCGAGACGATGCAGATCGCGATTTCCGCGGCGTTGACAGGACATCTTGTCATATCGACCGTGCATACGGCGAACGTGATACAGTCAATTGAAAGGATAGTGAACAACTTCCCTGAGCATCTGCGCGAGCAGGCGGCTGCGGATCTCGCACTCGCCCTCGAGGGGATAGTGGCGCAGCGGCTTGTCCCAAGGGCCGATTCCGGAGGCATGGTGCCCGCAGTGGAAGTGCTGAAGGCGACTCCGCTTGTCAAAAGGGTAATAGAGGCGAGGAACTATGGGGATCTCGAGGATCTCATAAAACGCGGGCACGAGGAGGGCATGCAGACTTTCTCCCGCGCGCTTGCCGAACTCTGCAAGTCTGGGAAGATCACGCTTGCAACAGGTTCTGCGGCATCCACGAACCGTGAGGAATTCGTACTGCTTGTCCAGGGGATGGAAAGCGGAGTTGACACATTCCGCGATCCGCTTGAGGCCGAAGGACAGGACGAGAAACTGATCAACATGAAACGGCTTCTCCACAGCGCAGTGTCAAACGGCGCCAGCGATCTCATACTTACGGCGGGGCTATGTCCCTGCCTCCGCATAAACGGCGAGCTGAATACGCTGGCGACCGAACCGCTTACGCCGTCGGACACAAAGCGCCTGGTGTTCAGCGTCCTCAATGCCAGGCAGAGGGAGATTTTCGAGGAACGGCGTGAGATCGATTTCGCCTTGAGCGTGAACATGAAGAGGCCTAATGAGAAAGGCGAGGATGAAATCATGCCGTTCAGGTTCAGGGTCAATGGATTTTTCCAGAGGGGAAGCGTCGCTTCGGCGATCAGGGTCGTCCCCAAGAGGATTCCGCCGCCTGAAGAACTAGGTCTCCCGAAGGCGCTGGTGAACATGATGGACAAGCATCAGGGGCTGGTCCTCATCACCGGTCCGACAGGACATGGGAAAAGCACAACGATGGCGAGTCTTATCGACAGGATCAACGAGAGGAGATCCTGCCATATCATCACCGTCGAGGACCCGATCGAATATGTCCACGGCAACAAGAAGGCGGTCATCGAGCAAAGGGAAGTCTATGCGGACACCATGAGTTTTGCGAACGCCCTGAAATATGTGCTGCGCCAGGATCCGGACGTGATACTGGTCGGCGAGATGCGCGATACCGAGACGATCAGCGCTGCTCTTACCGCGGCTGAAACTGGGCATCTGGTACTCGCCACCCTCCATACGAACGATGCGGCGCAGAGCATTGACAGGATAATAGATTCCTTCCCGGCCCACCAGCAGAACCAGATAAGGCTTCAGCTTTCCGGAACCGTGTTAGGGATAGTCGCACAGCGGCTCATTCCGAAACGTGACGGCAAAGGCCGTATCGCGGCGTTCGAGGTACTTGTCGGCACCCCGGCAATAAGGGCGAACATCCGCGAGGGCAAGACCCATCTCATTCCTTCCATAATCGAGACGATGGCGAAAGACGGAATGATCACGATGAACAAGGCCCTGACGGAACTGTATACCGCCAACCTGATAAGAAGACAGGATGCACAGAGCCTCATGGCGATGCAGGCGAATTGACCCGGCTTCGCTGAGAAGCTTCGCCGCGGCAAGTCGGATGCCGGATATTGGATGCTAGATACCGGATACTGAATGTTGTTTTTTAATGTAACACAGGCATCTTGCCTGTGATGTTTTTATATGGAGCGCTGGCCTCTGGCCGACAATCTATGAAATGGGGGATTTGTTAATTTTTCTTGCAACTGACAACTGGCGACCGACAACTGACGACGGGAAATTCAAATGCGCGTTCTTGTAAACGGGATCATAGCCGGACTTGACGACGAGAGATTTATCCGCGAAGTCCTGAAATACGGCGAGAAGGAGGGGCTTGGCATCGAATACTTCGATCTTGTCAGGGAGATCGAGAGTACCGGCAACAAGAAACTGTCCATGCTTCTTGGCACGACCAACTACCTTTTTGAAGTCATCCGCGAACGCGAATATCGCAAAATCGGCTACAGGCTCCAGGAAAAGAACGTCAAGGACGCGATAATCAGGGTGCCCGCCACGATCGAATGGAACAGGATCAACCTCAAGCTGAAGGACCATAAGGAAATCAGGGAGTTCATCAGGCCGGATGTGATTGTCACCCTGATCGATGCCGAATGGCTCATCCGGAAAAGGTTTGATGAGCCAGCGCCGGGGAATGATTTCCTAGAAAGGATCAAGGACCAGAAGCACACCATCCGCGACATTCTCAACTGGATGAACGAGGAGGTCAGCATTGCCGAGGACTGGGCTGAGTCCATGGGCATAAGGCATTATGTCATTCCGGTGGGGCAGGATCCCTACAGCCTGTACAAGATAGTCAAGTACAAAAATATTCCCTCGTTCTACGTCTCATATTCGATGACGCACGCCGATCCTGAAAAGAGGAAGGAAGTCGACGGGGTGATCCGGCGGCTCTATGATTATGGACTGGTCATTGATCCGCAGGCGATAGAGATCGGGTTCAACTATGACACAGTCGAGGACAAGGAGGCGACGTACGCCTATACGGTCCATCGCGATCTGCACTGGTTCGTCGGAAAGGTCGATGCGGTTGTCGCAATCCATCCATATTCCGAACGGCCGCCGCTTTCGCCGGGGATGATGGACGAACTCGGACATGCCCGTGACTATCTCAAGAAACGCTACATGATATTTCCGCCCGAACACCAGAGCCCGTTCACGACAGACAGCTACATTGAGAAAGGCCATCTCTTCAAGACACCGGACGAGTTCTTCAAATGCCTCGAGAAAGAGGGGTTCCGGAAGCTGGGGTGAAGAAAAGTCGTCGGTCGCCAGTCTTCAGTCGGTTGCTGGAGAGTTTTAAGTTTTAAGCAAGAAAAATGATTTTTGGAATACTTTCCCTTAACACTTAAAACCTAAGAGCTGATTTCAAAAATACGAAAAACGGTTGTTGTGGAAAAACGCTTGTTGGAGTTCACGGCTTCGGCGTGTCATGGTATTCAACAGGTTACACACGCTAAAGCAGCGCACTCCAACTTTAGAAATCAGCTCAAAAGAGGCAATTTTGAAATTGCCTCCTAAAACTTAAAACTAATTTTCTGTTACCTCTACATTTTTTACTGCTTGGCTTTCGAATTGCCGTTAGGGAACTATATTAGGCGTTCACAGATAATTCACAGGTGTTTATAAATGCGCATTGGCGGGAAGAAAATTGAAAAAGTCAGGGTTTACGGGGATCCGTTCCTGGAGAAAAAGGCTGAACCCGTTAAAGCCATTGATGACAAACTGCTGAAGTTCGCTGAAATACTGAAGAACACGATGAGCGAATTACCCCGAGCTGTCGGAACAGCTCTTCTCCCAGGTGGGGTACGTTGAGGATTTC
>JANYBI010000413.1 GCA_025360875.1 Lentisphaerota bacterium | reverse complement strand
CGTCAGTCGTCAGTCGTCGGCCTGCCTTGGCGTAGCTTCCATGCGAAGCCAGGTTGCCAGTCGCCGGTCTGAGAATACTATTCAATTCGGATATGAGAAGTTTGTTCGAATCCTTGTCGAGGACGGCGAGACGGAAGAATTTGGGACCTAGTCCAGTCCAGTTCGAGCATGAACGTATGAGTATTCCCTTTTTGACGAGTTCGGTCTGGAGCTTTTCCGCATCCATCCATGGTTTGCGAATTTCGCAGAGCAGGAAGTTCGCTTGGGACGGATAGACTTTCAGTCCTGGGATTTTTGCGAGATCCGCAGAAAGCTCCCTGCGAAGTTCGCAGATCATCTTCCTGGAATTAAGAATGTATCCGCTGTCAGCGTAGAGCAGCGGGGCGATTTCCTGTGCGAGTCCGTTGACACTCCATGGAAGACGGGCCTTTGCGATCTTCGCAGCCGTAGATCTGGAAGCATAGAGCATTCCGAGCCTGATGCCGGCGAGCGAAAAGAATTTAGTCAGGGATTTGACGGCGATCACATTGTCGGGAAGCTTTTCGGTGAAGAGAGATTTTCTTCCATCCGGAAGAAAATCTATGAATGATTCATCAATGACAAAATACCTGGTCCTATTCCTGGACGCGTAAGCGAGGATATCATTTTTCGGGATCGTCGCGCCGGTCGGATTGTTCGGCGTGCAGAGAAAGAACATGTTTGCGTCCGAGTTGTCCAGTTCTTTCAGGGAGATTTTAAAGCTGTTCTCCGGTCTTGAAAAGGCAATTGCCTCGCCTGGAACATTGTGGGCACTGCATATTTCCGAATATCCGCTGTAGCATGGCGAGATCCATGCGATCTTCGCAGGTCCGAGGGATTGGATTATCATTGAGAAGAGCTCTGTCGAACCATTGCCGAGAATGACCGATGAGGCGGGGAGGCCGTGGGCTTTGGCGATGGCGGCGGTGGCTTTGCCGGCGCATATGTCGGGATAGTCGGAAAAAATCTTTTCATTCGCCGACATAAGCGTCCGCGCCACACGGAGCGGCGCACCTGCAGGATTTATGTTCACGCTGAAGTCGGCTATGAGCCGTGGCGTCTTCCCAAGTCCAAGTTTCTCAACGATGGATTCAATATTTCCGCCGTGGATGTCTTTGCTGATAGATTTGTTTTTCATAGTATCGTGATGTTTATAAATTGTTAGGCATTAGCACTGAAATGGTTTGGCGTCCGTGACGTCGGTAGATTAGAAAGTCACCGTCAAGTGTCATGACAATGCTGTCATCGTGCAGTTCCGCCATCTTTACCAGGCATGCGTCCGCCAGCGACATAGGAATGCTGGAATATTTTTCCGTGAGGATGCGAATGGATTTGATGTATGTTGAAACTTGAAAGTCGACGAGCAGTACCCCTCTGTCAACAAGGTCAAGCACGGCGGCAGTTCCGCCAGCGGTGTCCTGAAGAAGGAAGCAGGCTTCGGCAAGAACGGCCTCGCATGTAAGCATGGGAGGGTTGATTTCTCCGAGTCTTTCGCATGCCCAGGAATGGAATCTGTCACGTCTGTTTATGCATGCGACCAGAGGGCCAGTGTCAATGAGTATTCGCTTTCTCATGTCCCGAAGCCCTTCATGCGCTTCTTGTTGTGGGAGAGATCCGCAGGCCCGTCGACACATCCGATCAGGTCGGATGCCATCGAAAGGCAGGAATCTTTGCTGGTGTGCTTAGTCGCGACCATGCGTTCCAATGCGCCACGTATCAGCTCCGATTTGCTGGCTCCGCTTTTTTCCGCAATCTGTGTCAGCCTGAAATCTAGCGCCTCAGGCACCTTCAGGGAAATAGTTGTCATGTTCTTATTCTCCATGTGACCGCATATACAAATAATACCATTACGGCAATACGATAATACCTGAGTTGGGGCAAGTCAAGGATTATGGTGGTTAAATGTGCAATGTGCGGGTCTTGTAATTTTCATCCATACTTTCATTTGCCTTCTGGAGCTTTCTGGAAGATGTCCTGAGGAACTCCGTTTTTGGTATATCCTGCCGAGGCTTCGGAAAAGTC
>JANYBI010000397.1 GCA_025360875.1 Lentisphaerota bacterium | reverse complement strand
GGCGGTGCGGTATTTGCGTTTGCTGATGTTGGGAAGCAGACCACGCCGGTCATTGAGAACTGTGTCTTCACGGCTAATGCTTCAGACTGGGGTGGAGATGCCGTGAATGTGAGCGACGGAGGTTCAGGAACTGCCACAATGACCTTGAACAACTGTACTATTGCGAACAATACCGGATCGACCGCAACAATAGTTGTCGGCCCTTCGCACAGTGCCACTCTGAAGAACTGCATCATCTGGGGTAACAACGCTCCCAACTTCTTCATATATTCAAACGGTTCGTTGGATGCGACGTACAGCGATATTCAGGACGCTTATGCCGGTACAGGCAATATCAATGCTGATCCGCTTTTCGTGAATGCGGCATCAAAGGATTTTCATCTGAAGTCAATTGCCGGACATTGGACTTCCGGCGGCTGGGTGAATGATGCGGTCTCGAGTCCATGCATTGATGCGGGTAATCCTGCCGACGACTTTTCCAACGAACCCGACAAGAACGGCGGTAGGATCAATATAGGCGCATATGGTAATACCGTACAGGCATCTAAATCGGGCGTTGTTGTCACCTTTGCCGCGGCTGCGAACGGTTCTGTTGATGGCACGACGCCGCAATTTGTCCCTTATGGTGAAGACTGCACAACTGTAACAGCAATGCCAGCCGCGCATTACCAGTTCGTCAATTGGACCGGAAGTGTTACGAGTACCGACAATCCTCTGACAGTCAAGAATGTTACAGGTGATATGACAATAACTGCGAATTTCACACATCAAACTGCGAATCTGACTATGGCGGTAAATGGAAATGGCACGACAGATCCGGCCTCTGGTTCCAGCACGACTGTGGATACGGTGACTCCTGTGGAGATTTCAGCGACACCTGGAATAGGCAGCGCGTTTGTAAAATGGATTGCCGAAGCCAACGCTTCAATTGATGATCAATATTCCACGCCAACGAATGTTTCACTTGTTGGCGATGATACTGTCACTGCCATATTCCAGGAGACTCTCGTAGGACTCAATAAGGATGCCGCTGCCGAAGATATATTCGGCAGGAAGGATGAAGTTAATATCAGTGTCTACAGGATAAATGTTCCGGCCGGCCAGACCTATCTGGAATTCAAGACGACTGGCGGCCTGCCTGGGCAGGACTGCGACCTTTATGTCAAGTACAACACTTCACCCGCGCTGAACCTTTATAACGCCAGAAGTACCGGACCTGACTGCAATGAGACCGTCGGGATTAAAAATCCTACCGAAGGCTGGTGGTATGTAATGCTCTATGGCAAGACGGACTACTCCGGAGTCTCTCTTGTGGCGACATACACGGATACCGTTCCTCTCCCTACGGCCTATATGATTGCATCAGAGGGTGATTTTGGGAACAAGATATTGCTCTCATGGGCGGCTGTCGCTGGTGCGACCTCGTACGAAATATATCGCGCCAGGACAGATAATCCGGCGTTATCTGCGAAGATCGCGGAAGTTTCCGCGTTGAAATATTATGACACCTTCACTTCAAATGGATATTATAAGTATTTCTATTGGCTCAAGGTGAAATCTGCCGGTGGCACAAGTGAGTTTAGCGAATCCGCAGAGGGTTGGACTGCAGAGAGCGATTCAAAGCCGATAGGTGATGGTTCAGAGACCATGGTTACTGGTACTGCCGGCAGCGTCAGGTCATACAGCATCGCTGTGCCAGCAGGCGCGCACATGCTGATGGTGAAGGCGTTTGGCGGAACAGGCGACTGCGATCTGGAAGTCAAGTATGACAAAGGACCTGTGAGCATCCGCCGTTTTTCGAACCACGGCAATTCCAACGAGCAGGTGAAGATAGATGATCCGCCCGCCGGGACATATTTCATATATCTCAAAGGCAATACCGACTATTCAGGTGTCAAGCTTACGGTGAAGATTGTCAAGGGGGCGCCTGGCCTGGTCTCCAGTCTCCTCGCCAGCGACGGTGAGTTCATTGACAGGATCCGCCTGTCATGGACCGATCTTGACGATGCGGCGTCATACCAGATATGGCGTGGCGAGACGAATGTCTTTGGTTCCGCGGCCAATATCAACGAAGTTTCCGAGAACTGCTACGACGACTGCGATGGATCGCTTTCCGAAGACAAGACCTACTACTACTGGATAGTGCCTGTGAACGGGGCCGCTGCGGGGCCTTCCGGTACCGCAAACAGCGGATATTTGATGAGGACGCCTGCGCTCACGCCAAATTCCGTGGCTGCTGGAGACGGAACATTCTTCGACCGGATCAGGGTGGCATGGGGCAAGGTGAACAACTCGACATCATATGAGATATATAGGGCTGAATCAGATGATTCTTCCAAAGTCTCTCTGGTGACATCAGTTTCTTCATCCTCAACAGTATCCACTTTCACATTTGACGACATGGGTGATTCTCTTACTACGGGCAAGACTTATTACTATTTTGTAAAGGCTGTAAATGCCAAAGGCAAGGGAGGTTTCAGCAAGTCCGACTCCGGTTATCTGAAGTCAGTGGTTCCTTCAGGACTGAAGGCGACAAAGGGTACCCTGTACGGAAAGATCAGGCTTGCCTGGATGGCCGTTCCCGGCGCGACGAAGTACGAGATTTTCCGTTCGGATGATGCGAATTTCGCTAATGCCGATTCAAAGGCAAAGCTGGCTGAAATGACCTATGATGACAATGTTGTTGTTGATGGCAAGGCCTACTACTACTGGGTCAAGGCCTGGTACAAGGATGTTTATTCCAGCAACATCAGCTCTTCAAGCTCAGGCTATGGGATTGCCACAGTCACCAGCCTTGCCGCACCAACAATGAAGACAGTAAGCAAGGGGCAGTATCCGTATGTGCTTGTCACTTGGGCAGAGGTCGGCAAAGCTGAGAAATATATCGTCAAGAGAGCTGAGACGAAACTGTATTCCGATGCGACCGAGATCGGTACTTCTGATACGACGAGTTATAAAGATGAGACGGCCGCTAAATACAAGCTCTATTACTACTGGGTACTGGCAAAGAATGAGACATTCAACATCCCCAGCAAGCCCAGCGCGAGCATGAACGGATATGCGGCAGATGATTCAAGCGCTGTGACCAACGGATATACCGAGACGGTCGACGGAGGATTGAAGAGCTATAAGATCTATGCCATTGATGTGCCGTTCGGGACATCACGCCTTGTCGCCAGGATAAGCGGCGGCACTGGCGACTGCGATATGTTCGCGAAACTCGGATCGTATCCCACGGTTTCCTCCTACAACGCAAAGGGGACCGAAAGCAATGGGAACAGCGAAATAATTACTGTATCAAATCCATCACCTGGCACCTGGTATGTCCTCCTTTATGGGACAACTGCATATAACGGAGTGACTCTGATGCTGAACTGCTATTCCGCGACGGAGATAATAATCACCCAGTCTCCGGTGAACGACCAGAAGATACCTTTCACTGCAACGTTCAAGGGCAAGGTCGTAGATGACGCCAACCTCGGTATTGCAAACATTGTGATCAAGGCGAGGAACCATCTTACCGGACTGACTTCGGTTCTGGCGAAGACCACCTCAGCCGGCGAATGGACATATTCCGCGCTGATAAACCAGGAAGGGGCGCTCGGATTTGACTTCTTCTTCGATGACATCCCGG
>JANYBI010000364.1 GCA_025360875.1 Lentisphaerota bacterium | reverse complement strand
ATAATCCAGAGCGACGACAGCAAGCTTGCCGATGATTTCGCAATAGCCCTCGCCCAGATGGTTTCATGCCCGTCCCCCCAGTCCAATGGCGACTCCTGCGGGAAATGCCTGACATGCAGGCAGCTTGAAGCCAGGACCTATTCCGAGCTTTACACCCTGGCCCCGGTTTCAAAATCCAGGCAGATAGTGATTGGAGAAGATGAAAGCGATCCGGACACCATGCGCTGGTTCAGGGGTCTGTTCCACATGAAAAGCGCTTCTGCGGGCGGTGTCAAGACCGGAATCATATATGATGCCGACTGCATGAATGACAAGGCGCAGAACTGCTTCCTTAAAACGCTCGAGGAACCGCCTCCGTCATCATTTATCATCATCATAACCGCCAACCCGTCCTCAATGCTTCCAACAATACTTTCGCGCTGCCAGAGCATTCTCCTGCTCAGGAACAGGATCGGGTATATGGATAAAAAAATAAGCGGAATCATTCCTCTTCTTGGCAGGCTTGTCTCCGGTGACCAGACTATCTCGAATGCCGAAGGGTGCGCCTCAGCCATGATCGCGCTCTCAGACGGCCTGCATGACTTTGCGGAAGAGAAGATCAAGGCGAAATGGAAACCGCTTTTCAAAGAATCGGAATATCTGGAAAAGGCTGGCCGGAAACAGCTTGAAAAACGCTTCGAAGCCGCTGTCGAATCCGAATACATAATGATGCGCGATTCGATGCTGAGCCTGATACACACATGGTCTGCCCAGGCGTATATGATGACGTGCGGAATACCATTGGATTCGCTTGCCAATCCTGAGATTTTTCCGGACACTGGGAACAACTTCACCCCTGCAAGACAGAAAAAGG
Source organism: Lentisphaerota bacterium (assembly GCA_025360875.1). GTDB lineage: Bacteria > Verrucomicrobiota > Lentisphaeria > Victivallales > GWF2-50-93 > GWF2-50-93. Next base: position 2,711 of record JANYBI010000364.1, on the reverse strand, counting down.
CCTATGGGATGATGAGAAAATCAGAAGACCTCCTACAGGTGCTCCGATGGAATGTCAACACCGATCTGGCACTCCGTGAATTCTGCATGGGGGTTGTGTTTGGAAAATAATGATGGAAACCCGGTAAATGCCGACTTGATTCGCGGAATCTGGAAATGCAATTTTTAAAAAAAATGAATTTTTATGATTTCGAGGGGAGAAACTGAAACAAGATGCAATATATTATCAGTGATTTTCCCAAATGATTACAACGGAGGAAAAATGAAAAGATTACTTGTCCTAGCCTTTCTATTGATTTCATCATTCACATTTACCCAGCTCCTCATGGCCCAGCAGGAATCGGCATTTCCCCAGAAATTCCATATAGAGAACAATACTCTCGCCGATGAGGCCAAAAAACCCATTGTCCTCAAAGGGGTCTGCATACGGGATCCTGTTGCGATGAACGCGACCAATGCCAGCTTCCAGAATGAGTGCGTCCCTCTTGACGATAAGCTCTTCAAGACCGCCAAGGAATGGGGCGCAAATGTAGTCAGGGTCCCGGTTCTTCCGATGTCATGGAAGCTCCAGGGCAAGGCAAACGCCTTGAAAGCGCTTGACACTGCTGTGGAATTGGCCGCAAAGAACAAGTTGTACGTCGTCATAGCCTATCAGGCATCAGGATGGCCAAGCACTGACAATCCCTCCGACAAATCCACTCGTGCAACCACCGAGGAACTCTATGGCTTCTGGAACGAAGTCTCAAAACATTTCAAGGACAACAATGTCGTCGTGATGTACGACCTCTTCAGTGAACCTGTAACCAAGGAGTTCATGAAGATCACCGAGAAGGACTGGCTTGAGTGGATCGATATCATGTCCCAGCTGATTGATTCAGTCCAGCGCAATGATTCCGATGCCATATGCCTGGTCTCCGGCCTCTCCTGGGCCCACGATATCTCCTTTGTCGCAGGCTATCCTATCAATAAGAAGAATGTAGGATATGCCGTCCATCCATATCCGGCAGATTCACAGCTCTCGACATACAAGAACTTCAAGCTCATCGCCTCATTGGCGAAGAAACACTTCGTATTCATGACAGAAGTCGGATACGACATCGAACTGTTTGTGAATATGACCGACGTGCAGAAAAGAATGCTGGAAACAAATCCGGATCTGAAACAGCAGATGGACGACCTCAGGCGCCAGAGCGGCAACAAGCTCTACTTCAGCGATATGAACAGACGTTTTCTGGACAGTATCCTTGCTAATGAAAAGACTGCCGCATACTTTAAGGAAATCATAGAGAACTACCAGAAGGAATTCAAGAAGACTATTGATGCCGGCAATATCAGCTGGTGTGCCTGGTGCATGTCATGCGCATGGCGTCCATCCTTGCTGAAAGACAAGGAATACAATCTTACCGATTCCGGCGAATACTTCCGGAAAATCATGCAGGAGAAAAAGTAGGTCGGCCTCCTTTAAGACGCTCCTGTGAAGAATATACGTTTAAAATCCCGGTTCATTGGAACCGGGATTTTTATTTTAGAGGTTGCCTGTTAACCTAAATTTTGCTTTTGAGTTAGCAAAATTTACCGGGAGGCCGATGTTTCGAGGCGGATGCCTCGAAAACCGGGGTTAACCCCGAGGCACTTTCGTGCCCTCGGCCTTGGCGGCATAAGCCTATGCCGCCAAGGTTGATATTGCTGAATTCGACAACCAAATGCAATATCTAGGTTAATTGTTCTTAAGGACCTTGAAGGCCTTGAGGATTTCAAACCATACTATGCTCACGATCCCGGCGCAGATGCAGATGATCAGATCGTCCGCATGGAGGATGTCAAACTTGAACAGCTGTCTGAAAAACGGCGTATAGAGGATTATTCCCAGGAAGACACATGTTCCGCTCAACACAAACCAAAGCGCCCTGTTTGGAGCTGTAATAGACGCCAGTACGGTCCTTGTCCATGAACGGTTCGTCATTATAAGTCCGAGGTTGGCCACTATGAGCGTGACATACGCCATTGTCCTCGCATAATACTCCCCCTTCTCCCTTGATATGGCATAGACGGCCAGGACGATCAGAAGGACGCTGATTCCCTGGAGGATGCTGATGAGAATCGTCCTTTTATTGAAGAGTCTTTCAAGCGGGTCGCGTGGTTTCCTTTTCATCAGGTCCTTCTCTTCCGGTTCAGCCTCGAAGACCACGGAACAGGCCGGATCTATGATAAGCTCCATGAATACAATATGAACTGGCATCAGGATCAGGGGCCATTTTAAAAGGATAGGTATCAATGAAAGTCCGGCGATCGGGACATGTATTGCAAAGATATATGCAATCGCCTTCTTGATATTGTCAAAGATTCTCCTCCCGAGCTTTACCGCCTCCACGATTGAAGTGAAATCGTCATTCAGCAGCACAAGGGCGGCAGATTCCCTCGCCACATCGGTACCACGCCCGCCCATGGCAATGCCGATATGCGCCGATTTCAAGGCCGGGGCGTCGTTTACGCCATCACCTGTCATGGCCACTATCTCACCATTAGCCTTGAATGCATTTACAATCTTGAGCTTCTGTTCAGGCACGACACGGGCGAAGACGTTCACATTCTTCACCTTTTCCCGGAGTTCCTCTTCGGACATGGAATCCATTTCGGAGCCTGTGATTATCAGGCTTGGATTGTCGAAGCCTATCTGTCCGGCTATGTTCCTTGCGGTACCGGGATAGTCAA
>JANYBI010000346.1 GCA_025360875.1 Lentisphaerota bacterium | reverse complement strand
CCAGGCGGGTTCCTGAAAATGTCAAGGCAAGCAAACGGAATAAAAGGGAGCGCATGCGACCGGTTATGCCGGATTGCGACTTGATATTGAAAGGGTTCCGCCTTACTACATGCTTTATGTTTTAAAGTGCAGAAGAACCCTTTTTTATCCTGAACATCCTGTTATCCTGTCAAAAATCCTGATTTTTCGGCATCAAATTATTTCCTGGAAATTCCCCTCTGCGTCTTGACATTAAATCTAAAATTATATATAATACATCTAGATTAAGAAATAAGGCAATGGATAAAGGGTATGGCTAACAAGAAATACGGCGATATTCTCAAGGATCTGCGCCTAGGGATCGTCAGCGGAAAACTGCCTCCCGGAAGCCATCTGCCCACGCGTATCCAGCTCAAGAAGCGGTTCGATGCCAGCAACCAGACCATCCAGGTGGCGATGAACAGCCTGATCCGCGACGGATTTGTATGGACAAACCGTTCCGGCGGGACGATTGTCGCCGAGAATCCTCCGCATCTCTGCCGATACGGCCTGGTTTCATCCATACCTTTCTCCGAATCGCGCTTCATGTCGACTATGCAGCAGGCGGCCATGAAACTGGCTGACGAGAGGGAGTGCTCCTTTACATACTACTGTTATGAGAATGGCCATATCAATAGCGAAGGATATAAGAGGCTTATTGCAGACGTGGAATCGCATCGCGTGGCGGGATTGATCTTCCTTACACCACCCTTCCATCTTGACGGGACGCCAGTCCTACTCCAGTCCGGACTGCCGCGTGTCAGCAATTGCGGGCATGGCATGAAGGAAGGAGTTGCCAATATTTATTTCGACCATCAGCTGTTCCTTGTGAAGGCTACGGATCATCTTGTCAAAATCGGGCGGAAACGGATAGCGATGATCGGGGGATACCTCAATCGTGAGGACATGGAAAAGGATATCTCCTATCTTATGGGAAGGAAGGTAAGCCGTCCGTTGCTCACGCAGAACTGTACCCCGTGGTATTCCTGGTCCGCGCATCAGGCGGCGTTGCTGCTTATGGGGCTTTCGGAGAAGGAACGTCCGGACGCCCTGATTATCAGGGATGACCATCTTGTCGAAGCCGCGACCGAAGGTCTTGCGAATGCGGATGTGAGAATACCGGAAGACATGACCATAGTGGCGCACTCCAATTTTCCCGACCGGGCGACGAGCTGCGTGCCTGTGACGCGTCTCGGGCTTGACTGCGAAGACATGATCCGGCGTGACGTCGAATGCCTGAAGGCCCAGCGCCAGGGATCGCATGTGCAGCTTAGAACCAATATGCCAGCTGTTTTCGAATCTGAAATTATTTCCACGAGGACGGGCGCAGGAAGGCAGGTAGCTGAAGACATGCGACATGTTGCAGGATACGGGAGACAGGAGAGGGGCTTGCGTCTGACGGTTTCAGCATGACTTGAGGATATAGGAGGTTATATATGGACAACAAAAATAAAATTTTTCCGGAAGGAAAAATTTTTACATTGATCGAACTATTGGTAGTAATTGCGATCATCGCAATTCTTGCCGCGATGCTGCTGCCGGCGCTTGCCGAGGCCAAGAGAAAGGCGCTGGCAATAAGCTGCATGGGGACGGTCAAGCAGCTGGGACTGGGAATGATAAGCTATACCACCGACAGCCAGGATTTCTATTCACCCACCCATGACCGCGAGAATATCACGGGAAACAGGACTGGAATGGGGGAAGGCATCTTTATCGACAATCCGGGTTTCAACACCAGGAACATAAGCTGGGCTGACAAGATACTCCCATATGTGGGTTCCTCATCCGCCTTCCGCTGCCCGTCGGTAGCAAGCGTCCTTCCAGGGGATACCAACACCATCAATGACTACAACCATTTCGGGATGAATTTTTTCCTGGACGAAAAACCCAAATACTACTGGGGATGGACATCGGTGAACAAGGTTGGCAAGGTCAAACGGCCCGCCTCCGTCTTTGCAATTGTCGAGAAAGGGATCAGAGGAGGAGGGGTGGAAGGTGTCAACGTATCATCATCTGTTCCGCAGGCCTGGGCTTTTGATAACAACTGGTTTCTTATGCCGTACCGGCACGGCAAGACGAATTCCGACTGGCAATACTCCTACATCGGTTCGAAAGGCGGCGCAAATTACATCTATGTCGACGGACATGGTGAATTCCTGCCCGGCAAGACGTCCGGGCTTTACAGCAATGCCTCCTTGGGCGGTCCGACGGATCCACAGGTTGACATGGACCGGCTTTGGAATGCCGGACAGTAGATGTGACGGTATGCAGGCGACAGATGACAGATAATAGAAAGCAAAGGGGGGAACTATGAATCATAAAAATGTAAACTTTCCATCAGATATAATTTTTTTCGGCAGAAAAAAATTTACGCTGATTGAGCTTCTGGTCGTAATTGCGATCATCGCAATCCTGATGGCGATACTGCTTCCGGTCCTGGGGAATGCCAAGAAAACAGCCCGTGTAACAACCTGCCTGTCGAATCTGCGGCAGACGGGTGCGTCCATACTCACCTATGCAGTGGATTATACCGAATTTCCCTCCAATGAACTGCCCGGTGTCAACGGATCATATTATTATCGATATCTCACCCGTGGCGGCAACGGTATGATGTATACCATCCAGATAAACGGTGCCGACGGCTGGAAGGACGAAGCCTTCAAATGTACGGAGATATTGTCCAACTGCGACGGCGTTGTTGGCGATGTGCCGCGGAATGGGGTGGAATGGACATGGGCCTGCCGTACTGCGGCAAGCGGGGCAGGTTATCCCAATGGCGAACGATATACAGGAGTTCCCAACGGAAGCCGCGGCTGGTTCATGTATAACGGCCCTATCAGAGAGTACCCCGACACCGGCTGCGGCTACGTCGGCGCCGGCCCAGACGATATTACATTTAGCAACGCCTATGATGTATGGGGTGGAGCCTGGTATAACAACAGTTCACTGGATTTCCGGGACCCGATAGCCAATGAGCAGGGAAATAGGTCCGTCGAATTCTCTCGCGGCAAAATGCGCGTGATCTCCTACTGTCCCAGCATGATTAAGACAGATGGCGGAAGCCCCTATACCTGGTGGCATGAACGCCGTCCTCCGCATATGAACCGGCCATGGGCAGGTGATCCTCCATCGCCCACGCTTTCGCCCATGGTTGACTCCCGCAATTACCTGTTCACTGACGGCCATGCTATTTTCCTCAAACGTTGAACGTCTGGAAAAGATGGCTGTTCAGTGTAATTTAGTTGTGTCTGGAATTTGACTGGAACGGGAAATTAACAGGCAAGGTTGGAAGAAGTTCTTATGAATCATAGAAAAGGGAATTTTTCTTCACATATAAAATTTTCCAACAGGAAAATTTTTACTCTTATCGAGCGTGTGTCCAGGTAAGGTATTACAAACTAGATGAATGAAAGGTTTCATCCATACCAATTGTCCATTTCAGGTATGTAGCCTGACCACCGGCAGCAGCGGCTCATGGTTGTCTGTATGTCGAAGCGTGGTGAC
>JANYBI010000325.1 GCA_025360875.1 Lentisphaerota bacterium | reverse complement strand
CAAGCAATTAAGTGGTATAAGGAGTCGGCTCGCAATGGATGTCTTATTTCCTTGGATAACCTTGGCCGATTATATTTGAAAAAGATCTTGCAAAAGCAGAGTCGATGTATAAAATCGTGGCAGATAGAGGTGGGCCGATTTCTCAGAATGCACTTGCATATCGCTGGGCTGAACAAAATAAAAATCTTGAAGAGGCGGAAAGGTTAATAAAACTTGTGCTTAAGAACAATCATCAACACTTATATGATTCAAATTATATGGATACGTATGGATTTGTATTGTATAAACAAGGGAAATATGAAGAGGCTATAAAACAGTTTGAGAAAGCCATGGGCATAAGCCCTGATAATGCCACCATACATAATCACCTGGGTGACTGTTACGTTAAAATTAATAAAACAGACAAGGCAAAGGAGCAGTATCTTAAAGCTCTTGAGCTGAAACCTATGACACCCGATGACAAGTTGAATGATCAGATAAGGGCAAAGCTAGATGCTCTAGAACAAGCCCCCGCTGATCCCCTGAACTGATTTTCGGTGCAGGGAACGGCAGGCGTAGCAGCGGCGGGGAGTACTGGTTCACGAATCGTTGGGCACAAAGCAGTGCGCTAAATTATGAATTAAGAATCCGCACGGACAATGCTATCCAAGAGCTTACGACTTTGATATCACAAAATGTGATATCAATGCAACATATCCGCTCAATTATGCCTATGACAGCAGAGGTTCCCTATATGTTCTTCCCGAGCCATTTGACGCTTTTCCACCCGAAAAGGCCAAGCATTATGAGCGGTCCGACTCCTGTGAGCATTCCAATTCCGTAGCCAAGCGCCTTCAGCACCTCCTGCATGTCCTGGTTCTCATAGTATGGGAGGCTTTCAAAGGCGAATGCCACCGATTCCACCGGGATTGAGGCGGACTTGAGCTTCTCCTTGATTTCCAATCCGACTGTCTTGGGATCGTATTTTTTCTTTTCCTTCACTATGGAGTTCACCCTTTCGACATAGAAACGGATCGCCTTTATCTGGTTATCATTGACGTCGAGAGCTCCGGCGATCTTGGCGATTTCGGCCTCCTCCTCCTGGACCACTATGCCGTCTGCATATGCCATGAAGGTGCAGTCTGTGACGATTGAGTATTTCAGATTTGACGTCTTAAGCATCTGGAGCTGCGCGAGTATCGAGGAGTCAGCCTTCGTCGTGGCCGCATTTACCACCTCCTGCAGGGATTTCTCGCTGAGCCCGGCAATACGGCAGAACTCCTTCAGCTTTTCGAGTTCCGATGCTTCGATCTTGCCGTCGGCGTTGGCCATTGAGGCGAGAAGTGTCAGATAGCTGGTCCTGACTTTCTCAGGATGCTGGCGGAGCGGATGCTTGGTCTCGTTTGACATGGTCTGTTCCTCCGGAATTGGAAATGTTCGATGTCCATTTTGATTTCCTTATAAATAACAGTCCGATATTTCTTTTGTCAAGATTGAAAAAAATAACTTAAACAACAATATTTACCGATTCAGAATAAACCGGCGCCTTTAAGGTGGAATCCAGAGGTCACCCACGGCGAAGCATCAATCATAATTTATGGAGTTCCCTATGAAAGCCAGGATAGATAAGAAAGACAAGGTCACAAAGGATGTCATTATAGATTCGTTCATGCACCACCTGACACGTTCCCTTGCGAAACACCCCGATGTCGCATCGAACCATGACAGGTATTTTGCGCTCGCGCTCACCATACGCGACCTGCTTGTCGACAAATGGATCGAAACCCGCCGCGAGTTCGACAAGAAGAACCCGAAATGCGTCTGCTATCTCTCCCTCGAATATCTGATGGGCCGCGCCCTTGGCAACGCCATGATCAATCTCGAGATCTACGATGTCGCAAAGGAGGCTATGGACGAACTCGGATTCGACATAGAGAAGATCGAGGACGAGGAGCTTGACGCCGGTCTCGGAAACGGCGGTCTTGGAAGGCTTGCCGCATGCTTCCTCGATTCAATGGCGTCCCTCCAGTATCCTGCGTTTGGTTACGGCATCCGCTACAATTTCGGTATTTTCAAGCAGATCATACAGGATGGGAACCAGGTCGAGGAGCCGGACCATTGGCTACGCCAGGGCAATGCCTGGGAAATAAGAAGACCTGAAAGGATGCGCAAGATCCGTTTCTATGGCCATACTGAAAAGGCGAGGAGCTCGGACAACAAGTTCAAGAAGGAATGGGTCGACACGCAGGACGTGATCGCAATGCCCTACGACATGCCGATCCCCGGATTCAAGAACGGCCATGTCAACAATCTCAGGCTCTGGGCCGCACGCTCGCTCTACGGATTCAACCTCAGCAGCTTCAACAGCGGTGACTACATCAATGCCAACCTTGAAGCTTCGCTCACTGAAAATATCACGAAGGTCCTCTATCCAAACGACAACAACTACGGCGGCAAGGAACTGCGGCTCAAACAGCAGTATTTCCTTGTGTCGGCCACTCTCCAGGATATCATCTACAGGTTCAAGGGCGCTGGCGGAGACATCAGGAAGATCGATGAGAAGGTTGCGATACAGCTCAACGACACCCATCCCGCAATGGCCATTCCCGAATTCATGAGGATCCTCGTCGATGAGGAGGATCTGGATTGGGATGAGGCATGGGGCATCTGCGTCAAGACCTTCGCCTACACCAACCACACCCTCATGAGAGAGGCCCTGGAAAAATGGCCGGTGGCGATGCTTGAGAAACTTCTTCCAAGGCATCTGGAGATAATCTATGAGCTGAACGACCGTTTCCTCCGCCGCATCGCCAACAAGTATCCCGGCGATGTAGGCCGTCTCAACAGGATGTCGTTCATAGAGGAGAACCACGAAAAGCAGGTCCGCATGGCCTATATCGCTGTCGCCGGAAGCAGCAGGGTCAATGGCGTGGCCGCACTTCATACCGAGCTCCTCAAGCACGGCCTCTTCAAGGATTTCTACGACTATTACCCGTATAAGTTCGTCAATAAGACCAACGGTATCACGCCGCGGCGCTGGCTCCTGAAAGCCAATCCGAAGCTTTCCAAGCTGATCGAGGACAAGATCGGCGAAAGCTGGTACACCAATATAGACGACCTCAAGAAGCTCGAGAAACATGCCGGCGACAAAAAGTTCATCGAGCAGCTGGCGGCCGTGAAACGGAATAACAAGGAAGTCCTCGCCAGATATATCAAGGAGCACAATGGCATCAATTTGAACCTGGATTCAATATTCGATGTCCATGTAAAGCGTTTCCACGAATATAAGCGCCAGTTCCTCAAGATCCTCCATGCGATTACGCTGTATCTTGAGATCAAGGACAATCCGAAAGGGGATTTCGTGCCGAGGACAATTATCTTCGGCGGCAAGTCAGCCCCTGGATATTTCATGGCAAAGCTCATCATCAAGTTCATCAATTCGGTCGCCAACGTGATCAACAATGACGAGGACATGGACGGCAGGCTCAAGGTCGTATTCATCGCCAACTATGGAGTTTCCCTTGCCGAGAAGATCATGCCAGCCGCAGACCTTTCCGAACAGATCTCCCTTGCCGGTACCGAGGCTTCCGGAACAGGAAACATGAAGTTCGCACTGAACGGCGCACTCACGATCGGAACCCTTGACGGAGCCAATATCGAGATCAAGGAAGCTGTCGGAGACGACAACATCTTCATATTCGGCATGAAGGTCAACGAGGTCGAAGAACTTCGCAAGGGCGGCTACAATCCTGAGGATTTCCTCAAGGATCAGCCGCGTCTTCGCCAGGTGATTGAACTCATAAAATGCGGTTTTTTCTCCACGAAGCAGCCACACGCGTTCGATCCTATCCTCGACAACATGAAGATCGACTATTACATGTCCATAGCCGATTTCGATTCGTATAATGCCTCCCAGGAGCAGGTGTCCAAGACTTATCTCGACCAGAACGCATGGCATAGGAAAGCGTTGTTCAATATCGCCAACATGGGGAGCTTCTCCAGCGACAGGACGATCAAGGAGTATGCCACCGAAATCTGGAACATCAAACCCATGCTCCTGGAGTAATAAATTTTCGGCACGAAAATTTATAAACATAGGAAGTCAAAATGAAAAACAATAAAATCAAGACCATATATTTGAGCGGTCCCATCATGGACGAACATGACGGCGTAGCCCGCGAATGGCGTGAACAGGCGAAAAAAATTCTGGGAAAGAAGTTCCGCCTCCTCGACCCGATGCGCAGGGCATTCCGCGACAGGGAAGTCGACAGTGCAAACGAAATTGTCGAGTTCGACCTGCAGGACGTCAGAGATGCCGACATAATCCTTGTGAACTATTCCAAGCCCAGCATCGGCACGAGCATGGAGATATTCTATGGAGCTCACGATCTCGGCAAGTTCGTTGTCGGATTTTCACCCTTCTCTTTCAAGGACTGTTCCCCCTGGATGGTGAAGTACTGTACCAAGATACTTCCAGGCCTCGAAGAGGCCTGCAATTATATCGATGTGCATTTTGGATAATTTTTTCCGGACGGAAAAATTTAAATATCAATCAAAAATGAGAGATAACTCTATGGAATCAAAAATCACTGTCAAGATAAAGATGCTCGAAGGCTGCGATGATCTCAGGCCCAACAAGGCGCATCATGACGATGCGGCATTCGATCTCAAGTCCAGAGTTGAAATGGAACTCAAGCCCGGCGAACCCCATCTCGTCCCCACCGGCGTATTCATGGAAATTCCGATCGGTTACGAGGCGCAGGTGCGCCCAAGGAGCGGACTCGCCCTCAAGCATGCGCTGACAGTCCTGAACAGTCCCGGCACGATCGATGCCGGATACCGTGGCGAAGTCTGTGTGATAATGCTCAATGCCGGGAAAAGTGCGTATAGCGTAAAACGCGCCGACCGTGTCGCACAGATGGTTATAAGCAAGCTGCCGGATGTCGACCTTGAGTTTGTTTCCGAATTGGCCGACAGCAAGCGCGGCGCCGGTGGTTTCGGCAGTACAGGTAAAAATTAAGGCGTCCTCCTTAATTTTTACAACTTGGAAGTAGCATAGGCCTCCGGCCTGTGATTAGTTTTTATGATGGAGCGCTGGCGTCTCGCCGGCAATGATTTTGGAATTTGTCATTTGGAGCTTGGAATTTATGAGTTCTTATCTCGTTACAGGAGGTTCCCGCAGCGGCAAAAGCCGTTATGCCTTGGAACTTGCGAAATCCGCAAAGAAACCTTTCTATATTGCAACCGGTTGGGCCGGCGATGACGAGATGGATGACCGCATCAAAAAGCACCAGAAGGAGCGCGGCAAGCACTGGTCCACGATTGAGACCAAGACTGATATTGCTTCTGCGATCCTGAAAGCTGAAAGAAAAGGTGCTGATTTCATCATCGTTGACTGTCTCACCCTCTGGGTCTCCAACATGATGTTTGAAAAGACGAATATCGAAAAGGAGATCGTAAAAACTGTTACAGTAATTAAAGCAAAACGGAAAGCACCGCTGGTATTTGTCACTAACGAAGTCGGTTCTGGCATAGTCCCAGGCGATAAGGTTTCGCGCGAATTCCGTGACGCCGCCGGTCTCGTAAACCAGAAGATTGCCGCCGCTGTGGACAATGTCGTCCTGACAGTCTGCGGCCAGCCTCTGTACATCAAAGGTAAAGAGATTTAAAAACATTAAAGGAGAAATTATGTTACTTGAAGAAACACTCTCGAAGATAGCGCCTGCCGATGCGAACATCGCTGAACAGGCTCAGAAAAGACTTAACTCCCTCACCAAACCTCTCGGCAGCCTCGGGCTTCTCGAGGAATGCGCGAAAAGATATGCCGCAGCCCGCGGAGATGTCTTTGCGAAAATCGCAAGGCCGACGATCCTGACTTTCGCCGGAGACCATGGTATCGCCGACGAAGGTGTCAGCGCTTTTCCGAAAGAGGTCACACCCCAGATGGTTGCGAACTTCGCAAGCGGCGGAGCTGCCATAAATGTCCTGACAAAGCACGGCGGAATCAAGCTCAAGGTGATAGATATCGGAGTCGCGTCCGATTGCCCGTTCAAGGGAGTTGTGAGGAAGAAAGTCGCGCCCGGAACTGCGAATTTCGCAAAAGGTCCGGCGATGACGCTGAAGCAGACTAGGAAGGCTCTTGAAATTGGAATCAAACTCGCTGAAAAGGAAATTGCCAAGGGATGTACGCTTCTCGGAACAGGCGATATGGGTATTGCGAATACCACTCCTTCATCCGCGCTATATTCTGTTTTCCTCGGACTTGATCCGGAAAAGACTGCCGGACGCGGAACTGGGATCACGGACGAAAGGCTTCTGCACAAGATAAACGTCCTCAGGAAGGCGATTGAATTCCACAAGCCGAATCTCAAGGATCCGCTTTCAACGCTTGCCGCTCTTGGCGGTTACGAGATCGCGGGGATATGCGGTGTTGTGCTCGCGGCTGCTGCAAATAAGGTGCCGGTCGTGGTTGACGGCTTCATTTCCGGAGCTGGCGCCCTGACAGCCATCCAGATGAACAAGAATGTTAAGGACTACTGTTTCTTCAGCCATCTTTCGGCTGAGGCGGGCCATGTGAACGCCATGAACGCGCTCGGTGTCAGGCCTCTTCTCAATCTTGATCTGAGGCTCGGTGAAGGTACAGGTGCCGCATTATCCATGCATCTTATCGAGGCTGGCGTGAAGATCATGCACGAGATGGCCACATTCGAAAGCGCCGGCGTCTCGAAGTCGGAGTAACTCGGGCAACTTGTCCCGTCGAATGACTGGGATTCCTGCCCGAGAAGTAGAGGAGCGCCGGCGTCCCGCCGGCAATGAAAGTATGTTGGGCTTTAGCCCGACATTCATGATTATAAGATTGGCGGTTCAATAACCGCACTACTTAATAGGGGGGCTTTATGAAAAGCATATTTTACTGCACGGTAATGTTTGCGCTGCTATCGTTTTCTGCCCATGTTTATTCTAACACAGTAGATGAGGAAAAGGATCCGAGATTGAAAGCAGGGGAAGAACTTTACGATAAGCTGTTTGCAGCTAAGGACGATAAGGAAAAGATGCCTGTTGCGTTGAGTTTAGATAAAGTGCCAATGACCGAATTTATAAATTTATTTTCTACTGTTTTAAAATTTGATTATCTAATTGATGATTCGGTTACAGGAAAGCCTGTAACTCTTAGCATTAAATCAGATAAGACTAAGAAAGAAATATGGAGTTTATTCGTCAATACCCTCTGGAATTCCGG
>JANYBI010000273.1 GCA_025360875.1 Lentisphaerota bacterium | reverse complement strand
ACAACTGCGACTATCGCAGCTGCAAACGTCCTTCCCGTCGCAAAGCCTGGTGGACCTTACACCGGCACTGCCGGAGTTGCAGTATCGTTCAGTGGCGCGACTTCAACTGACGCCGACGGCACGATCGCAAGCTACGCCTGGAACTTCGGTGACAACACGACCGGAACGGGCGTCACACCTACACACGCATACGCTGCCGCAGGAACTTATAATGTGAGTCTGACTGTCACGGACAACCGTGGCGGAACAAACACTGCGGCTACAACTGCGACTATCGCACAGGCTGCTAACGTGCTGCCTGTCGCAAAGCCCGGCGGTCCTTATACCGGTACTGCCGGAGTTGCAGTATCGTTTAGCGGCGCGACTTCAACTGACGCCGACGGCATGATCGCAAGTTACGCCTGGAACTTCGGTGACAACGCGACCGGAACGGGTGTCACCCCTACACACGCATACGCTGCCGCAGGAACTTATAACGTGAGTCTGACTGTCACAGACAACCGTGGCGGAGCCGATACAGCCACCACTACCGCCACTGTCTCTGGAACTGCAGTCTCCATCAAAAGCGGAACTGCCGTCACGGGGATATCCGGAGCGGAGGGGTCGCTTAACTCCTTTATGATAGCCGTTCCAGCCGCACAGACATTGCTCGAGATCAGGACTACTGGCGGAACCGGGGACTGTGATATGAATGTGATAGATCCACTTGGCATCACGGTAAAACGTATCATGAACCCAACCAGCAATGAATTCGTGCAGATATCCAATCCAGCTGGCGGGAACTGGATAATCAATCTCTCCGGCCATACGGCCTATGCAAACGTCACGTTGCTGGCAAAGTATTCAAAGGCTGCAGCAGCCCCCATAGCTCCTTCAGGGCTGGCCGCGTCAGACGGCACCTTTGACGACAGGATACTGGTCACCTGGAAGCCGTCAGCTGGCGCAACAAGCTACGAAATCTACAGGAACACTTCCAACGCCACGTCCGGAGCAGATTTCAAATTGCTCGGTGAAGTGTCTGACACGATATTTGAAGACAGTACCGCCCTGCCCGGCATGATCTACTATTATTTCGCAAAGGCCAAAAACCCGGTGGGATCAAGCGCTTTCAGCACCGCCAACTCCGGATACCTGTCCACCACTCCTCCCACTCCTGGAGCAGTAACCGCCTCTGATGGCGCATACTTCGACAGGATCCGCGTGAAATGGAAAATGGTGCCCGGCGCGACATCATACTTAATTTACCGCACGGAATCAGCGACAGACGTTCCTGATCCCGCCACCTACACTCCGATTGGAAAGGTCAATACTCTTTTTCTGGACGACCTAGGCGACGACATAGTGCCGCAGGTTGGAGGAACGGTGAAGAAATACAATTACTGGATAGCGGCGAAGAACCAGAGCGGGATCAGCGGTCTCAGCAAGACGAACGACGGATACCTTTCAAAGAAGGGACCTGCATCGGTCACCGCGAGCAACGGCACATACTCCAGCAAAATCACAGTCACCTGGACCGCCGTTCCCGGAGCGACTTCCTATGATGTGTACCGGTACACCGAGAAGACGCTTCTCGCGAATGATGCGACTTTCGCAAAGGTTGCCGGAACATCCTACAATGATACAAGCGCCGCCAAGGATGTTCTCTATTTCTATCGTGTGAAAGCGAAATATGGCTCAGGCAATCCTCTCGTCTACAAGTACGACAGCGATTTCAGCCCTTCAGCCATGGGACTCGCGGCAGGCACCAACAATCCGGCTTCCACTGCTCTTGCAAATGGCATTCCATCTTCTGCAGTTGGAGCGATGCCCCTGGGCAGCAGCACTTATTTCTCGATCGAAGTTCCTGTCGGGACTACCAGGCTGGTCGCCACGCTCAACGGCACTCCGCCACCGGTCGGAAAAATCAATGACTGCGATCTTCTTGCGAAGTTCGCAAACTATCCGACTGCAAAATCCTTCGGCGCAAAAGGCGTTGAAAGCAAGGACAGCGAGACGCTGACCGTCAGCAATCCTGCGGCAGGCACATGGTATTTCCTGCTCTACGGTACGACGGCATATTCAAATGTCACGCTGACTGTGAACTGCTATTCTGTCGCAGATATCGTCCTTGTCCAGGTTCCTTCGAATGATCTTGCTGTTCCGTTCACAGCCGCATTCAAGGGCAATGTGGTAGATGAGACAGGCGCTGGAATCCCGAATATCATAGTCCTGGCGAGGAATCCGATCACCGGTCTAACAAGCGCGTTTGCCAAGACAGATGCCAAGGGAGTATTCGCATATTCGGCACTGATCAGCTCAGAGGGCGAACACACGTTCGACTTCTTCTTCACCTCCATTCCTGACAGTGCAAAAGGGACGGCGAGCCATACGGTCGCTACAAAGAAAGGCTACTTGGAACCCAACGGCTATTTCGACATGTCCAGCTATCTGCCCGCGAAACCTATTCCAACGGCGGCACAGGCGGATGTGGTCGGGTTGCAGAATTTCCTGAACACCCGGAACGGATGGAACGAAGATGCGATCGACAGAACCTATGAGACGATGTGGATCGACAGCACACTCGTTGCTGCCAACGGCGACACGCAGCTGTCCGCCAAACTGGATTCGGGCCTCTACCTGCTCCTCTACGGAGTTGAAGGCGCAGGCGTAGGAAATGATACGACCTCGGCATCAGCTTTCTCGCCGGTCCCCTTCGTCGTGCATGTGGCATCGGTCAAGACTGTCGAAGTGCTTGCCAACCTGAAACTCCTCGGGCTTGTGGACGCAACACAGGAAGCTTCCATCGTGTCGGGCAGGACCGGAATTGTCGCAGTGACATCGCTTAGCGATCCGGATGAAGGTACAACATCTTCGGACATATCGCTGCTAGCTTCCGAACAGCTCGAACTCCTTGCGAAGCTCGCAGGAAACACCGGAACATCCGGAGTGATGAACGTCACATATTCCGGTGTCGCCGCAAAGCAGATAACTGTCACCTTGACTGACGGCAAGAAGATCAATGTCGTAGGTTCGGGATCTGTGAAATGACAACAGGGACAAGCTTCATGCACCAAGCATGCTTTTCCAGCAGAAGATGGAAAAGGCCGGTGGAAGCTTGTCCCAATTTCCGTAAGGATAAATGGATTCCTGCGAACTGTCCTGGGCCTACGGGGATCTTGATGCTGGCGGGTTCTGCATGAGATACAATATGGCGAGACGGCCATCGGAACGCCATGGATCTCCGCCGCCGTTAAGTCCATTCGGCTGCTGGAATTTCTGCATAAAGCTAATCTGCTGCTCCCAGCCGGCCTTCTGGAGCTGGGCTGATATCAGATCACGTTCAGCATCCACGTCCGGGCCAATATGGTGCGTCACCTGTCCGGTCGTGTAGCTCAGTCCGACACTGTCATCGAAAGTCGCCGAACCGAACCACAGGGGATGACCTTCCTCCTGCCTGGCCCACATCCAGAAGCGGACATGGTGCCGCTGCCGCGGACTGTCTCCTACCGGCTGTTCGAAGGCGAGATCCTGTTTCCGTCCAAAGAGAAAAAGATTGCTGACCGGAGCATTGTCATCGGGCTTGCGGAAGACGGAGTCGACCGCTATGCGCACGCTTGTGCCGAAAGTTATTGGATCCGCCGGAAACCAGCCTGCGGCAGTCATGGCGCGTATGAGCTGTTCCTCCGTGCCTATGATTGCAATGTTTATCGGATCGCCCGGATGCCCGTCGGCAGTCTGCGTTATGCTCGACACACCTGCGAACTTCGAATAATGCCGGAAATATTCCTTCCACAGCCATGGCAGCAGCAAATACGAAGCCACCGCCCATATCAGGAGGATGATGAGCGCGAGCCGGAAACGCTTATGTCTGACAAGAACTTTGATTTCCATGGAAGATGTTCACTGCCCCTTCATCTTCCAGCGTGTCTGGACACGCAGTCCCGAATCCTCGAACTGCAGATTGAGGTTCAGAGTTTCGAAACCGGCAAGGAATCCGAACTGGCGGCTTCCGGGAACGTATTCAGGCTGGACGGGATGGAGCATATCACCATATACCGTGCTGCGGAGCATTCCGTTCTCCCACACCCACTGTCCCTTTCCGGGATGTTCGGGCGTAAAACCGAACATGGCGCGGCACTGCTCGGACGCTTCTTTCACGGAAGAAGCACCGCAAGCAAGCATGGGATAAAGGTAGCGTTCGCCCTGGAACGAGACTGCCATCTCCTTCTCGCTGGTGGCGGTGAAAAGCCCCGGCATCTGAAGGACTCCAGCCTCAGGATGGATTTCCAGCGAAATGGCATTCAGGTCCGCTTTGCGGGAGGCGCCCACCGTGGTCTTCTGCGACCAGGGAAGGTTGCTCAGGATCAGGAAATCCCCCTGTATCTCCACGCCAAACCGGAAGTTCACAATGTTCTCCATTGAATAGGAGCAGATCCAGGAATCGCGGCCTTCCAGCTTGCAGAAGCTCGCTGTCGATCTGCCATCCCTGCTGCTGGCCATGGCCCAGAGCGGTGCTAAGAGCATCAGACGACGTACTGCGGCTGGATCTTTAAGTTCGATGAATATCTTGCAAGGTCTGGTGAGAACGGATGCGGCCATCGGGAGAAACATCATCTGGTTTCCACCCCCGAGCATCTGCGTTCCGAATATCCCCAGCGCATCTCCACCTCCGAAAGTGATGATGGGATCGGCGTCGTACACGGCCAGATGGACGCTAGGACCGATATTATCTACGAAATTCACATTCAGGTTCCTGAAGAACGGCAGGATGTCACGAGGCCCCTTGCCCAAAGACTCCTCGGAAATGTTTGCGGAGAAAAGCAGGAGAGGTTTTGGCGTAAGTGCCGGCAGACGCAGCGGCTTCCCCTGCTCCTTGTGGCACAAGGCCCCCTTGAGACCATTATAGATGCTATTGTCGATC
>JANYBI010000222.1 GCA_025360875.1 Lentisphaerota bacterium | reverse complement strand
AGGCGTTGGTGGCGACACGAGGTCGCCTTGATTATAGTCTGGCAGTTGTTACAAGTAGTGACAAAAGCCCAGACCTGCTGTTTCACCAGCAGTATCCTAGGAGGCAGGCGTGTCCGCGCGATGTGCGGACGGCCTGAAGCCCTTTCGACAAAGTACCGGTATCCGCTCAGTGGATGGGACTGGAAATGCGAATGGAAAGTCCCTCTGGAAGCCTTAATCCGGAATCGGGCGAGGATGGATGATACGGTGAGCCCAGGCAAACATTGTCAAGCATCGTAAAAAGCCAACAAGCCAAAGAGGCTGACAGGCTTGAGCCAAAAGGCAAGCGGGCAGGATGTGGTTTTCTAACGTGACCCCACGTGAATGTCGCCCCGCCGGTGTATTATGTGCACCTAAGTCATCCGTGAGTAATCAAGACGAAACGTGGAAATCCCGCATGCCCGCCTTTCTGCGAAAGTCGCAGAGGCAGGAGAACCGCAAGGCGCTCTGGAGGGTGTGCGGAGGAATGATGCAGGCGGAAGCCAACGCCGTTCCGTAATGGGACGGATATGCAGATGGCCTGCTGGTGCCTGACCGCGAGAGAGTCTGAAAAACTGTTTCAACAGGGAAAGCAGATGACGGGAGTTGAAAAACTTGCTGGTGCTACCTTGAACCACGGGAACTGCTGGAAAGCCATTGACTGGCACAAGGCGGGGAAAGCGCCATTCGGGTCTGACCCTTTTTATATTGCTCAAATACTTGTATATTAATATTATATGCATTTTTGCGCAATCAAATATGGCTCTTAGAACGATTCTATTACGCTTAGATATTGCTTCTAACAGCCTGATTAATGCTAATACTGGAAGAAAAAGAGGAATAATTTCTAACCATTTTGCTTCAGGTAATCCAGCTTCGCTGGATGCCAGAGCAAGAGGCGTACTTGGTCTGATCACATAGAGAGAAATCCTAGAACGTTATGCCTTAAACAACTTGCATGATATAATTAGTGATGTATTTTATATGCATTATAAGGAATTATTATGCATAACTGAGGTTTAAAATGAGAACAACGCTTGATCTTCCCAATGCTCTTGTAGAAGAAGCGATGAAATTGTCACACCAAAGAACTAAAACTGCCGTACTTGTCGCGGCCCTTGAGGATTTTGTCAGAAAAAACAGGATACAGGGCCTTAAGAAATTCAGAGGTAAAATCAACTTGAATATTGATCTTGACAAGCTGAGGAAACGTTCATGAGCGTCTTGGTTGATTCATCTGTCTGGGTTGATTACTTCCGTGATACGGGACAGGCGGATGTCCTTGAACTGCTTATTGAGGAAAACCTTGTAGTTACAAACGAGTTAATTCTTGCAGAATTAATACCGCCTCTCAACCTGCGCAAGGCACACGGCCTCATTCTGCTTTTACGCGAAATGAAACGTCAACCTATGTCTATTGACTGGGATGAGATCATTAAGCTTCAGACTGATTGTCTCAGAAACGGGATCAACGGAGTTGGAATACCAGATCTGATTATTGCTCAGAATGCAAATCAGGGAGGATTGAAGTTATTGTCAAACGACCAGCATTTTTCCCTGATTGCACAATACGCACCTTTAGACCTTTACCGCTGAATATTGCCTCCCAACCAAGGAGGATTCGCCGGCTTGTCCGCCGTAGCTTCTTGGCGAAGGAGGATACGCCGGCACGTCTACCGAAGAGCTTTCTTCTGGAGTTCGAAGAGCTGCTTGATTCCTTTTTCAGCGATTTTCTGCATGGAGTCAAACTCCTTTTTCGAGAATGTGCTTTCCTCGCCTGTGGCCTGGACCTCGACAATGCGTCCCTGGTCTGTCATCACGAGATTCATATCCACATCCGCGCTCGAATCCTCCTGATAGCAGAGGTCGAGGAGGACTTCGCCCTTGACAACGCCGACGCTTACGGCGGCAAGATTGCAGATGAGCGGACTTTCCTTGAGCTTGCCATTTTCCATGAGCTTTCTTATGGCCAGCTGGAGCGCGACCATGCCGCCAGTTATTCCTGCACAACGGGTTCCGCCGTCGGCATCGATCACTTCGCAGTCGATATAGATCGTGCGGGCTCCAAGCTTCTCGAGATTGATGGCCGCGCGCAGGCTCCTTCCGATAAGACGCTGGATCTCCTGGGTACGTCCGCTCGGATGGTTGGTTTCTCGCTTGCTCCTGTCGGGTGTCGCGGACGGATGCATCTGGTATTCGCTGGTGATCCACCCCCCCGGGACTTTCTGTATCCTCATCCATGGCGGCACCTCCTCCATGATGCTTGCCGCGCATATCACTCTTGTGTTTCCGAATTCAATAAGCGCTGAACCTGCGGGATGCTTTAAAAATCCCGGGGTGATCCTGACTGGTCGCAGCTGTCCGGGCTTTCTTCCGTCGATTCTCATGTGTAATTCCTTATTATGATGATGGATTGTTGGATAATAGCAACAGGATTGCAGGAAACTTTAAACCGAACCTCTAAAAAGATAAATCAATAAATCCAAGAATCCATCGGTTCTTTCCCAATTCCAGTTTATTTTTACACAAGAAATGCTATTTTAAGCAACTTTTACAATATTATCAGGCAAATGACCACTTATAGAAATCTGAGATTATGAAATTAAATCATATATTCTGTCTTTCAGTTGTCCTGGCCGGCATCTGTCTTTTTTCCGCAGGCTGTTCAAGAAAGACACAGGTTCCTGAACCGCCGACTGCACGCGCCCAGCTCATCCAGGAGCTTTTCTCGGCAATGGGCAGCGGGGACCATCAGACCGCGTTAAAGAAACTCGAACGGCTCAGGATGATCAATTCCGGAAACATATTTCTGGCGAATCTCGAGGTTTTCGAAAGGAACAATGCGATGATTTCGGAAATCCAGTCGCTTATCGACCAGGGGAAAATCGACGACGCGATCAACCTCACAAATGAATTCATCCTCAAAAATGGCAAAACTGAAACATTCTCATCCATATTGAACGAGCTCCAGATACTTAAGCAGCTTTCGGAATCAGTAGCCGCCCTGAATGACAGCTCGAACGTGACACGTCTCGCCAGGAGCGCCGCGAAAATAAAGATGCTTGCATCGAAATACAAGCCAGCTGCAGCGCTTCTGCCCCTGGCAAACGAGAAAATCGCGCTCGCGAAGAAACTGTATACCAGCGAAAAAAGGAAGGCCGCTGACGACCTTTCAATTGAAATCATCGGGATGATATCGAAAAAGGATCCCAGGTCCGCCCTGCTTATGCCCGTTCTCGGAATTGAAAATCCGGAGCATCCTGTTATTCTGGATTATCTGGACTATATTAGTGGCCCATCAGTCGAAAAATGGACTCTTGGACTTGTCCCGGAAAAATCGAAATTTTCAAAATAAGGTGTGATAATGAAAACAAATCTATGTCTAGTTTCAGTACTGTTATTCTTCTGTGCATCCTGCACCTGGTTCAGCGCCGAGAAGAAACCTGAGGCAGCGGTGGAAAAAGAGCCTAAGAAGACAGAAACAGCGCCTGCAAAAACTGTACAGGCTGAACCAGCTGTCAAACAGCCTTTGCCTGCAAAGACCGAAACAACCCCTGCTGAAGCAGCCGCGGATCCTCTCGCATTTCTGCCGGATGTAGTGGCCAAGATCGGAGATGAGAAGATCACCAGGGACAATATCCGGGAGGAATTCAAGCCCATACTCACGATGATGAAGGAGAACGGCCAGCTGGCCGGAATCACCCAGGACGTATGGAAGGCTGAAGTGAAAGAAAGGCTTGACGACATAATCGCATCGAAGCTCCTGTTGAAACTCGCTCTCACCGACGGTTACAAGCCCGATCCGGCCAAGGCTGAGGAGGAGTTCAAGAACGTGACCGCGCAAGTCCCTCCGGAACAGCTCGACGATACTCTCAAGAAGCAGGGCATGTCGCCGGCGATGATCAAGGAGAAAATCGGAGTCGGACTCGCCATACAGCAATGGATTGACGATAAGATCTCCTCCGGGATCAAGGTGACCGAAGAGGATGCCGAAAAATACTACCGTGAAAACCAGGAGCGCTTCAAGAAGCCTGAAGGCGTACGCGCCTCCCACATTCTCATAAAGGTGGAGGAACTCGATCCTGAAGTCGCCGCAAAAATGAGCCCCGAGGAAAAAGGCAAGGCGGAAGCAAAGGCCAAAGATGAGGCGAAAAAGAAGGCTGAAGATATTCTGGCAAAGCTCAAGCAGGGCGGGGATTTTGCGAAGCTCGCAGCTGAAAACAGCGCATGCCCGAGTAAGGATAAAGGCGGGGATCTCGGTACTTTTGAGAAGGGCAAGATGACAGAGGATTTCGAAAAGGCGGCTTTCGCATTGAACCCTGGCGAACTCAGTGGAGTTGTCGAAACCGAATTCGGATTCCATATTATCAAGACCACGGAGAAGATCAAGCCCGACTATATGCCCTTCGCCGAAGTCAAGTCGTTCCTTCTCGAGGGGATGAAGAATCAGAAGATCTCCGAAACGGTCCAGGCAAAGATCGAGGAAGAGAAAAAGAACCAGAAAGTTGAAATATTTTTAAATTGAAGCTTGGGAGGATAAAATGAGAATTGCATTTGGAATGTTCCTGATCGCTGCGGTACTGTCGGTTTGCGGCTGTGGAAGCGATCCCGCGAGGATTGACGCCACCGGCAACAGGGGATTGACCACCACTGACGATATTAACTTCAAGGACTGGCAGATGGCGGCCGAGAAATGTGTAAACTCGCTGCTTGAATCGGAAACGCTAGTTAAACAGGACGGGAAGAAAGCTGTCGTAATGGTGAGCACTGTCAAAAACTCCACAAGCCAGCATATAGATGTCCAGATCCTGACACAGAAGATAACAAGCTCGATCCTCCGTTCAGGCAAGGCTGTCACCACTACGGCCGTCAGCGGAGCTGGCGCGACTGACAAGTCCACAAAGCAGGTCCGCGACCTGCAGGACGATGAGATGTTCAACCAGAAGACTGTGAAGAAGAACGGGACAGCGATAGCGCCCGACTTCAGTCTTGCAGGTGAAATAACCCAGATGAAGACCGCTGAAGGACGCACGAAGGAGTCATACTTCTATTTCCATATGACCCTCACCGACCTTGAGACCGGCCTGGCCGTATGGGAGAGCCCGGACATCGAAGTCGTGAAACAGAGCACGAAACCTCTCCTCGGATTCTAAGAATCTTGGATGGGAATTCAAAATCTTTTCTTGAGCTTGCGGGAAAGCGCAGAAGCTGCCGAAGCTATTCCGACACTCCCGTTCCGGATGAACAGATAGGCAACTGCCTTGAAGCGGCGCGTCTCGCCCCATCCGCCTGCAACAGGCAGCCCTGGCGTTTCATAATAGTCAGGAATAGCGAACTTCGCAGGAAAATCTGCGATGACGGTCTTCTTCCTGGAATTCCGATGCCCTGGCTACGGAAGGCTCCGGTTATCGTCGTCCTATGCGCTGAGACAAGCTTGATCACGCACACTCTGGCGCCTATGATCTCCAAGGTGCAGTACCATCTGATCGACATAGGCATCGCAGGGGAGCATTTCGTATTGGAGGCTGAAGCGCAGGGGCTTGGCACATGCTGGATCGGATGGTTCAAGGAAAAACAGGTCCGTAAAATACTCGATCTTCCCCGCTCATACCAGATCCTTTCCCTTATCAGCCTCGGTTATCCGGCAAATCCGGCTGAGCCGCAAATGCAGGACAACCGATTAAAAACTGAGGAAATTTCGAGAATTGTCAAATAAAATCCGATAAAACAAACCTGTTGCGTTTGATTTTTAACTCCGTTGATATATGTTACCGCTCCGCAAAAAACAAATCCTACAAAAATGGGGGAAATAGAAATGAAAAAAGCGAAAAAGACTAAGGCCGTGGAGACCGCATGCACAAAGGCAGAATGCAAAAAGGCATCGCCTGTGTGCAACAAGGAGAACAACCTTAAGAAGCTTGCAAAGTCCGGAAAGCTTGAGAAGTTCGTCAAGGCAAAAAAAGCGAACTGGGACCATCAGTCATGGCTTGTTCTCTGTTCCGAGATTGTTGAGGAAGGCTATGAACCTATCGACTTCGACCAGGTCGGCCTAATCCTTGAAA
The DNA here is from genome assembly GCA_025360875.1 of Lentisphaerota bacterium. Lineage (GTDB taxonomy): Bacteria > Verrucomicrobiota > Lentisphaeria > Victivallales > GWF2-50-93 > GWF2-50-93. Next base: position 2,180 of record JANYBI010000222.1, on the reverse strand, counting down.
ACTGCAAGGTTGAATTTCTCCGATAGATTTGTTCTTACTGTTTAATTTTCAAGCGCCGTTTGTATATTATTTACAGACGGCGCTTTTTATTTGATGGAATATACCGACAAGAGTTTCCAGATCCGGAAATAGAATCAGGGGGGGTGCCAATGCTTAACAAGCTCCAGGATTTCCTAAAAAGTCTTACACGTGAAAAATGCAGTTTTGATCCCAGGGCTCTAGGTGATCCCGTCGCTGTAAAGACATCATGGACTCCGGCAAAAGGCGGCGGATCGAACTTCCGCACGCACAGACTTGTCACCATGAGTCCGGAAAGGGTGGAATTCCGCTCATCGCTTGGCGGTAAACTCTTCTGTCTTGTCTTTCTGATTCCAGGACTGGCAATAATGGTTCTCGTTCCATTCTCAATGTATTCGGAAGGGAAGTTGGGCTTCAATACCGAGACAATATTCCCTATCCTGTTCGGTTCAATATTTGCGCTCGCAGGCGGACTTATGCTCTATTTCATGTCAAGACCGGTCGTATTCGACAGGCGAGCAGGCCTTTTCTGGAAAGGCTGGCAGAATCCCGAGAGGATGCTTAACCCTGAGACACTTAAGGATTGCACGAATCTGGGCAGGATACATGCGCTACAGCTCGTTTCCGAATACTGCAGCGGAAGCAAATCATCCTATTACAGCTATGAGCTTAATCTTGTACTTCAGGACGGTTCCAGGATAAATGTGGTTGATCACGGTGATTCGGCTAAACTGCGACAGGATGCAAATGCACTCTCTGAATTTCTCGGTAAACCGCTATGGGACGGGATATAGGTTAAAGGTGAAAATATATCCGGTCCGCAATAGGAAATTCAATCTGGACCTAATTCATGGAATCGGCATCTTCTCGGTGTATTTACCTAGGCCATCGGGATCAAATATGGTGAGAGTCGTGGTATAGACACTATTGCCTATTGTTATCTCTACGGTCAGATTCTCCTCGTCTTCCGTAAGCAGACTTAAGTCGAGGCATGAAAGCTTGATGTCCATCTTTCCCTTCTTGTTGTCGTATTTGAAGGACATAAGCTTGTTGGTGACCGCCACATCAGCAATCGATTTCTTCAGGGAATAAACTGTAGCCTGTGTCGCCGAGTCGACTTTTTGCGTCCCAGTAATCAGTGCGGTAGCATCCTTGTTGAGCATCTCTGCGCTAGTGTCGTCAAGCAGACGGATTGTCACAGTGTCCCCAGTTGTATAACTAAATCCTGGAGAAGCCAGATACAGCTGCAACTGGGCGGAATCCTGCCCAACGCCAACACGGGTGAGTTTGGCCTTGGATACTACGAATCCTGTATTCCGGTATCCTGTGAAGATTTTGAATTTTCCCTTGGCTTCTATGTATTCCTTGATTCTGCCTATCCCGCTGCCTAGCGTGAGGGAGTTCAGCAATTCGTTTGGTACTGTGTCTGTAAGCGTATCATGTGAGGTTTTAATCTTTATCTGCTGTTTATCCGCATAAATCTTTACGGATGTGCTGACCGGAAGCGCGGAACTGCTCTGGTAAGTGTAGAGAACAGGGCTGACCTTGACCAAATCCCCGGGAACAAGACTAATCTCGGCATCTCCCAGGTTCAGCGTGAAATTGTCAGTGTCCGGATTAAATGCTTTTCCCATTGTCCGGTCGGCATTATAAATTATGGTCGCCGACCAGGAATCGCAGTCTGGCACGCCGCTTTTGAAGGTTTGGGTGGTCACAAAGAATTGCGCCGCAATCGAATTGGAATCGCCTCCATTAGGCCCCATGACGACCAAATCGGCATTCATGGTTATTGTGACCGGAGGTCCGGCGTCCGTAACACTAAATACCAGAGGGTATACCCCAATTGGCCCCGTCGGAGTACCAGTGAGTTCTCCGGTGCCTGCATTGTAGGAAATGCCAGCAGGAAGACCAGTAACTGAATAGGTTACGGCTCCCGCCTTGTTTACGGCGGCAACAAGAACAGGAGGCTGGTTGGTGTAATTTGTGTTTATGGTTGCAGAAGGCAACCCTAAGAAGTTCCAGTAGAATTTGCTCAGTGCTGGCGGAGTAATGGTTATCTGCTGCTGTATAACGATGGTCTTATCGCCGTCATTGGCTTTAACCGTCACCAGGTATGTCCCTGCAGTTGTCGGAGTGCCTGTTACAGACGCAATATCAGTCAG
>JANYBI010000330.1 GCA_025360875.1 Lentisphaerota bacterium | reverse complement strand
CAAGCGGCTGGGCGTCAAATCCGGTATCAGGCCCAAACTGCGAAAGTCGCAGCGATTTATCATCCATAACCTGCATATGGAAAACCAGCCCGCTTTCATTGATCTTGATATCAGTCATGAATACTCCTTAGATTTATCAGTTTAATATGGGGAAGGAACAAATATCAGCATGCAAAGTTTTAATAGCTGCAGCAATTTCAGGAAACTATCGTTTTGAGAGCTGAGATGAATCTGGCGTTCTCCGGCTCGGTTCCTATAGAAATCCTGATCCATTCAGGCAGCTTATACGGAGCCATGGGCCTTACAATCACACCTTTTTTCTGAAGTTCGTTGAAGACCTCAAATCCGTTTCCCACCTTGATCAGCATGAAGTTCGCAACAGGCGGCTCGAATTCCAGCCCCATTTCCAAACAGGCATCCGTAATCTGCTGAGCCCCTTTCTTGTACAACCTGCGTGAACGTCTGACAAACCCCTGGTCGTCGAGCGCGGCGGCGGCGGCGATCTGCGCCATGCTGTTAACATTGAACGGCTGACGGGGTTTCTCAAGGAGCTGGATTATCTCAGGCTTTGCAATTCCGTAACCCACCCTCAGGCCAGCGAGCCCATAGGCCTTTGAAAAACTTCTCAGGACGATGACATTGCGTTTTTCCCTGACATACGACAACGTGTCAGGCATTTTCTTATAGCAGATCTCGGCATAGGCTTCGTCAAAGACCACCAGGACATCATCAGGCACTTCAGCCATGAATTTCCTGACATCCTTGTCCTTCACCATGGTCCCAGTAGGATTGTTCGGATTGCATATGAACACTACCCGGGTATCGGCCCTTATCGCCTTGAGCATGGCTTTCAGGTCATGCGTCAGGCCCTTCATCGGCACTTCTACCGCCTCGGCGCCGAACATGCCGCAGATGATCTTGTATATCACAAAAGCCCTCTCGCTCATCACCGCGGAAACCCCATTATAGAGGAAACTGTGGCCGATGAACTCTATGAGCTCGTTGGATCCGCATCCGAAGATGAAATAGTCCGGAGGAAACCCATAGTGCTCGGAAATCCTCTTGCGGAGGTAGAATGCTCCGCCGTCAGGATATCTGTGCATTTCTGAACAGGCTTTCTTCATCGCCCTGACCGCCTTCGGGGACGGCCCGAGCGGAGATTCGTTCGAAGCAAGCTTTATGATGCTATCAGGTTCAAGTCCGAGTTCGCGTGCGACCTCCTCTATCGGCCTTCCCGGCTGGTAGGGAGAGACCTTCATCACATGCGGATTGACGTGTTTTGTTATGCTCATTGAATATGATTTTCCTCTCTCAGCGCTCTCTGCGTCTTATTCTCAGCGCTCTCTGCGGTTTGCTTTAAGATTTAACCGCAAAGTTCGCAAAGGCAAGAACCGCGAAGCTCGCAGAGTTTACAATTTATTGACAACTCTTCGTATGCCGTTTTTTACCAAGGTCACATTAAAATTAATCAAGAGGCCGAGACGACAGTCGGATAATTTCAGATAAGTCAGAATCTGTGCCAAATGAATGTCATTTAAAGCTTCAACCGATTTTACTTCAACTACCAACTTATCTTCAACCATCAAATCAATTCTGTATCCAACTTCCATCATCACTTCTTCATAAATCAAAGGCAAGGCTTTCTGCTTTTCAACTTTTAGCTTTAGTTTTGCGATTTCATAAAAAAGACATTCTTCATAAGCTGACTCCAGAAGCCCTGGTCCAAGAACCGAATGAACTCTTATGGCGCAGGCAATCACTTTTTCTGAAATTTCATTTTCCGTCATTTATCTTTCCCCCCTGCGATCTCCGCGTCTTCCATATTTCTTCGCGCTCTCTGCGGTTAGCTTTAAGATTTAACTGCGAAGTTCGCAGAGCATATAACCTAAAGAATATCAATCGACCTGGGATAGCTTCCGAGGATCCTCACAAACTGGCACATCTCCTTGAGCTTCTCAAGGGCCTTCTGCGGCGCGGCGTCCTCATAGTGCCCATGGAAATCAAGGAAGAAATAATATTCCCAGTTCTTGCGTTTGGACGGACGGCTCTCGATCATAGTCAGAGTCACCTTCTCATCCTTGAACGGCAGAAGCGAATCATAAAGCGCCCCGACCCTGTCCTTTATCGCATAGCATATCGATGTCTTGTCATCCCCTGTCGGACGCGGCTCCTGCCAGCCGAGTACCAGGAACCTGGTCGTGTTGTCGGCAATGTCTTCAATATTGTCGGCGACAACGTTCAGCTTGTACATTTCAGCAGCAAGCATGCTCGATATGGCGGCGGAATATTTTTCTTCCGAAGCGATCTTCGAGGCCTTTGTCGAGCTTGATGATTCAATAGTCTCAACCCCGGGCAGATTTTCCTGTATCCAGCTTCTGCATTGGCCGAGAACCTGGGCGTGGCTGTAGACCTTCCTGATCTGGTTCTTCCTGCATTTAGCCAGAAGATTGTGGTGTATCCGCATATTTATCTCCGCGCAGATCTTCACGGAAGAATTGATAAGCATGTCGAGGGTGTGGTTTATAGCTCCCTCGGTTGAATTCTCGATCGGCACGACCCCATAGTCTATGCGTTCAGCCTCGACATCGTTGAATACATCGGATATGCTAGTCTTAGGGATGAACTTTGCGCTGTGCCCGAATTTCCCGAGGGCGGCAAGATGTGTGAACGAAGCTTCCGGACCGAAGAATCCTATCGTCAGCGGTTTCTCAAGGGATATGGCCCCAGACATGATTTCCCTGTAGATCGCCCTCAGCGCCTGTGGCGTCAAAGGCCCCTCGTTGAGCTTATCAAGCCGGGCTATTAGGGCCTTTTCACGTTCAGGCACATAGATCTCGTGGGCGGTTTTCCTCTTGAGATGCCCGATCTCAATGACGTGCCTGTAGCGCTCATTGATGAGCTGGATTATCTTTTCATCAATGTTGTCGATCTTTTTCCTAAGCTCATTCAGATGTTGCATGTGAACCCCGCATCCTTTTAGATGATTTGCCGCAAAATTATAAAATAACACCTTTTGAGAGTAAATGGAACCGACTAAGGATTTTTCTTATTGATTCTCTTCTCCTGCATTTTCCTGGCATCATCCACAAGATCAATGGTGTTCTTCCATTCCTTGGAGAGGAGTTTCTTGAACCGTCTGATGCTGCTGTGAGGAGGCAGTAATTCCCCATTCCTTTCAAGTTTTCCCAGGGAAACCTGGTTATTCCACAATATGTCGATATATTCCGCCCTTTTTTCCGGTGACAGCACAATTGGCGGGAAACCAGATCTTAGGACCGGAACATTGGCAAGGAGCCTCGCCATTCTTCCGTTTCCGTCGAAGAACGGATGTATCCTCACAAAAACCATGTGAACCCATGAATATGCATCTATCGCTTCGTCCCTATCCCGGCAATGGCGGGGCAGCCTGTTAAAACCTTCCATCCATCTTTCCATGAGAAAAGGGACATCCTGCGTAACGCGTCAGTCTTTATTTTAGGCTGAGGGATGAGCGGAGCGTGGTCGCCGAGTCAGGCGGCCTTGCCAGGTTTCTTTCCGTCAAGCATTGAGGATAAGTCGGCGGACTTGTCCGACGACAAGGCGTTGAGAACATCC
>JANYBI010000159.1 GCA_025360875.1 Lentisphaerota bacterium | reverse complement strand
GAGGCAGCCAGCTTGCCAACATGCCTGACTTTGACGACAAGTCGTTCATCCACATGGAGGCCATAATTTCCTCGATGAACAAAAAAGAGAGGGAAACTCCCGAGATCATAGATTTTGCCAGGAGGAAGAGGATCGCGAAGGGAAGCGGGACATCCCTTGAGGAGGTCGGCCAGCTGATCAAGCAGTTCTCCATGATGCAGAAATTCCTGAAGCAGACAAGCCTGGTCAACAGGCTGATGTCGGGTGCTCCGCTGACTGGCGGACCTGCGTCGCTCGCGAACAAGATGAGACGCGGTTCCAATTTCACTCCGCCCAAAAAAAAGAGAAAATAAAAATATTGCATTTCCAGGCGACAAGGTGTAAGTTTTCGATTGGATCCGTGGATGGACAGTTTAATATAGAGGTTTTTGCTTATGGCAGTGACTCCCGCTAAGACATTCAAGCTCAAAACCCGTACGAACATGCAGCTTTCACAGCAGACGAAGGTTGGATTTTCCCAGCAGCAGCAGCCTGCTGCCGCAAATCAACCTCAGCCTCAGCAAGTCCAGCAGCCTGCCCAGCCACCGCCTCCTCAAGCACCTCAGCCACCGCCAGTTCAGGAAAACCTTACTGGAAAGCCGGTGTTCGTGCCATATCAGCATATACCTCCGGGCCAGCAGGCCAAAGCGATGGGCCAGCCTCAGCAGCAGGCGGTCAAGACCCAGCACGGTCCGATACAGGGCAAGCTGATCCAGAGGGCAGCGCCCGTTGCTCAGCCACCGCCTCCGCCACAGCAGTTTGCACCGCCGCCACCACCGACAGCAGCACCGATTCAATACTCACCACCACCGTCACAGCAGCCGCTAAGGCCCATGCACGCCCAGCAGCAATACCTGGAATCCCGGCCTCCGGCGGATGACCCAATAAGCTCGCAGGAGTACCAGGAACATCACGAGCGTTCACCGTTCACTCCTCCTGTTGTTCCCAAGGGACAGACTATAAATCCTGAGGCGTCAATAAAGGAAATATCCCTTAATCCTGTTTCCTCCCCTTTTGCACAGAAGCCTGTACTTCCTCAGAAAGCTGCCGGGATGTATACCTTTGGCGATTCCAGCAAGGTCTCCGAGGACATCCAGAAAATACTTGAAAACGAGGCTGAAAACTATAAGGACCAGGTACAGGCATACGTGGATGTGTGCGAAATCCTCTCCCAGCCCGGCTGGCAGGTTGCAGACATAGTCGATTACATACACATGCTCGTGAGATCAGTCAACCTTGACGTGATCAGCATTGTAATTACTGATCCTTCCCAAAAGGACAGGTTCCTGCCTGTGGCAAGCAGGGGATTCAAGAATTCGCCTTCCGCCCAGGTACTGTCATGCTGGCTTCCGGCTGTTTCCGAGGAATCCACCATCATATGGGATCAGCTTCTCGAAGTCGCGCTCGACAAGAAGAACCACCTGGCGAAATGGATATCCAGGGAAGGGCTTAATTTTGTGGGATATGTCCCCCTCCATGACAATAAGAAAATATATGGGTTCCTGTTTGTAGCTGCTGCGAATGAAGGGAAATCTCCTTCAGCTCTTGCATCATCGCTCCTCGAGCTCTGCGGCGGCAGGATCGGACTTGTGCTGGAATCCAGGAGAAGTGCCGGTTCGCTGCCGGAGAAAGCCGTCCAGACAGCCAAACTTATCAAGGATCATCTCACAATGCTTTCAAGCTATCTTGAAATACTGAAAATTTCAGGAAAGATCAATCCCGACGAGGTTGCGAACGTCGCAGACAAATGCCTCGTGGCTGTTTCCGAGAGCAAGAAGCTCATCGACCGCTTCGCGGACGATGTCATAGCCTCGGCTTCGAACGAGAAGAAGGGCTGATATAAATATTCGCTTGACATGGTCCAGTGAATATTTATTACTTTCGAACTTCCCCTTACTTCTCCCTTGAGGTGAGGAAATCCGCAAGTTCAAGAAGAAGCTTCCTGTACTTGTTGTCAGGAAAATCCAGAAGGATGTTCTTTGCGGAATTCGCCAGGAATTCAGCCCTTTTGAGAACTCTTCCTTCAGCACCACTTTCGCGGATCATCTTTCTGACAGTTTCCAATTCCCCCGCGGTGTAGGACGGCTTGCCAAGAAACGACAGAAGTTTTGTTCTTCCGGGCCTGTCAAGGTTTTTCCAGGCGAGATAGATCAGGAGGGTCGGCTTGCCTTCGGACAGATCCGACCCGACAGGCTTGCCGAGTTTCTTTTCATTTCCGAATATGCCGAGCCAGTCATCTTTCAGCTGGAAAGCGACTCCGGACAGGGAAGCGAACTCCCCGATTTTACGTATACGCCTGTCACTTGCGAACTTCACAGAGCCAAGTCCGATCATGGCGCCGGTTTCGGCGCAGTAGCGGAGCAGGGCTCCTGTCTTGAGGTCGAGCATTTTTTCAATTTTAGAGGGAGAAAGTCCTCCAATCCCAAGATGCGGCATTTCAACGTCCAGGGCCTCTCCGCTTATCAGATTCCGGTTCACGAGTTCGTAGAGCTGGCGGCTGAGATGTATGGTGAGTACAGGGGAAACTCCGGAGTCGGCCGATTTCAAAAGCATGTTTGCGGCCCAGCCTTGCTGGATGTCGCCTGCGAGAATCGCAAAATCCTTCCCATATGAAAGCGCTTCTTCAGGCTTCATCCTGAATCTTTTTTCTGCGAGTTTCGCAATGATAAAATGAGAAGAAGGCTTTCCTCTTCTCATTTTATCATTGTCGATGATGTCATCGTGGACAAGCGTCCAGTTATGGTAGATCTCGACGGCTGCGGCCGCGAATTTCGCAGATGCGGTCTTCCCCCCGAGAAGCCCGCATGTCCAAAGAAGTACTGCAGGACGCAGCCTCTTTCCTCCTCGTGACGGATAATCGATCACGGACGCCTTCAGATAGGCGGGCGAGATCTTGCCTGGAAAATCATCCTCGCGGATGAGCCTGTTGATGCTGTCTGCGACTTTCTGGAGTTCTAGGATTAGCATATGGAAAAACTTTCCTTGTAAAGTGGAAATTTAGCAGGAAGAACTGTTAAAACAAACCTTATGATTGATAATAAAGTATGACTGTAAAATAAAGGTAATACTATAATTATCTTGACTTACATATAAAATATGGTATGATAATGATATCAGAAAGAGGAGTACATGATTATGACTACCGCACTTGTTACAACCAAGGGACAGATAGTTATCCCTGTCGGATTAAGAAGAAAATTCAATATCAAGAAAGGATCTATGCTGTTTGTCGAGGAAAAGGATGACTCAATAATGCTTAGGCCTGTCGGGGCTGCTTATTTTGACAGATTTGCCGGAATTCTGCCAACAAAAGGCAAATTGACAAAAGCGCTGCTCGATGAACGGGCAAGGGAAAGGCAGAAAGAAGGATGAAATGAAAAGAATCATAGATGCCCATGCCTTAATGGCCTATTTTGAACGGGAGCCTGCTTATGAGAAAGTAAAAGAGCTTTTGGCCTCTGCTGCAGAAAAGGATAACAACCTGCTGATGACGTCTGTAAATTATGGAGAAGTTTATTATTCAGTGCTGCGGGAGTTTGGGCAGTCCAAGGCTGAAGACGTTGACAGGATTATAGCTACATTTCCAATAGATATTATTGAAGTCGACAAGGATTTAGCAAGAGAGGCGGCGAAGTTCAAGGCATTTAAGAAGATGTCATATGCAGACTGTATGGCTGCAGCACTTGCCAAGCAGCACAAGGGTGAAGTCATTACCGGTGACAAGGAATTCAAGGAAGTTGAAAAAGAAGTCAAGATCTACTGGGTTTAAGCCGATAAAGGAAACTCTGCCATGGAAGATACGCCTCTGATAAGATTCAAGAATAGGTTTATATATCGGTACTTAAGCTTTAAGATTGGAATTCAAAGGAAAATAGATTGGCTTGCATGGAAGTTTTCTGGACAAAAAAATGATTTTGAAAAGAAAAAGAATTGAATTTATAAGCTGTCAATCTTTTTCCAGTCTGTGCAAGTCTGTGGCTAAAATCCGGCCTTTACGGAAATATTCTTAATCTCCGAAGCTTTTCCGGTATTCATGTCGTATGAGATCACCACGGCATCGAGCCTTATGTCTTTTTCAACCACTGGAAGCCTCTGGGGCATTCCGCTGGTGAACTTCCTGAGCACGGATTCGATTTCCCTGCCGAGGATGGAGTTGAAGGAGCCCGTCATGCCGACATCCGAAATGAAGGCTGTTCCCTTTGGAAGGACGGTTGCATCCGCGGTCTGGACATGCGTGTGCGTACCGAGGACAGCGGTCACGCGGCCATCGAGGAAATGCGCCATTGCCGCCTTTTCGCTCGTGGCTTCCGCATGCATGTCGACGATTATGGTCTTGACAGTCGCCGGCAATGCCGCAAGGATTGTCTCCACGGTCTCAAACGGGCAGCTTGAACTTTCCTTCATGAACACCTTGCCCAGGAGGTTTATCACGGCGATCTCGCCGCCACCTGGATTCCTGAACACGTCATAGCCTTTGCCAGGCTGTTTCTTATGGTAGTTGGCCGGGCGGAGAAAATTGGTAAAGCGTTCTATCTCCTCGTCAAAGCCTTTCTGATCCCACACATGGTCACCGGAAGTATAGACGTCGACGACGCCGGCAAAGTCGGTGAGGCAGCTTGCGCTGATACCGGCTCCGCCTGCGACATTTTCGACGTTTGTTATGACGAAACTGCAGTTATACTGCCTGCGCAGTTCGGGAACGAGCGACTTGACTGCGAGTCTTCCGCCTTTTCCCACGACATCGCCTATGAACAGAAGATTCATGAAATTATCGACTTTCTATTTATAAATTTTGCGTCCGCAAAATTTATTTCGCGTAATCGACGCACCTGGTCTCCCTTATGACGGTCACCTTGATCTGGCCCGGATAGTTCATTTCCTTCTCTATGCGGTGGCATATGTCGCGCGCAAGTACCTGGGCTTCTGCATCGCTGATCTTTGTGGGTATTGCCACGACGCGGACTTCGCGTCCTGCCTGCAGGGCATAGCAGGATTCGACGCCGGTGAATTCGCATGCGATCTTCTCAAGCTGGTCGAGACGCTTGAGATAGAGTTCGGCGGTTTCGCTCCTGGCACCGGGCCTTGAGGCGCTCAGTGCGTCGCAGACGCTGACAAGGACCGCGTACAGTGTTTCCTTCTCGACTTCCTCGTGATGGGCCGCTACGGCGTTGATGACATCCTTCGCCTCATTGTTCTTCCTCAGGATATCGGCGCCGATAGAGGCATGCGTACCTTCGATCTCATGGTCCATCGCCTTGCCGATGTCATGGAGAAGACCTATTCTCCTGGCTTTCTGGACGTCAAGACCGAGTTCGGCGGCGATTATTCCCATGAAATACGAGGCTTCGACTGAATGCCTGAGCACGTTCTGCGAGTAGCTGAACCTGAACTTAAGCCTGCCAAGCAGCTTGATGAGAGTCGGGTTGATGCCCTGGAGTCCGGTCTCGAGCACGGCGGCTTCGCCTGCTGAGAAGACAGCGTCTTCAACTTCCTTTTCAGCCTTCTTGTATAGTTCCTCGATGCGGGTCGGATGGATTCTCCCGTCCGAGATCAGTTTCTCAAGGAGCAGTCTTGCGGTCTCTTTCTTGACCGGATCGAAGCATGAGATCACTACGGCTTCCGGAGTGTCGTCAATCATGAGCGTGACTCCTGCCGCGGCCTCGATGGCGCGGATGTTGCGGCCGTCGCGTCCGATTATCCTGCCCTTCATCTCGTCGTTAGGGAGCGGGATAGTGGCGGTAGTATGTTCATAGGCGCAGTCGGATGCATATTTCTGCATCGCGTAGATCATGATCTTCTGTGATTCCTTCTCGACCTTCTGCTTCGCCTCGTCGACGAGGGTGCGTATAAGATGGCCAGTCTCATTCTGGACTTCGCCTTTGATCTTTTCCAGCAGCATTTCCTTGGCGGAATCCCTGTTGAGTTCAGCTATGCGTTCGAGCTCGGTGATCTGCTTTGAAATCTCCTTCTTCAGATCGGCTTCCTTGTTCGCGACGCGTTCCCTGGCGAGCTCGACTTCCTTTTCAGTCTTATCGACGGCGGCAATCTTAGCCTCCAGGACGTCCGCCTTCTTCTCGAGGATTTCCTCCCTCTGGGAAATTCTCTTCTCAATTACGCTGAGCTCCTGGCGTCTTTCCTTGGCCTCGACTTCGAAATCGTCCTTTATCTTCAGGAGTTCGGCCTTGGCCGCGACCTTTGACTCGCGGAGTATATGGTCGGCCTCCTTCTTGGCGTCCTCGCGTATTTTTTCAGCGGCGGTTGCGGCGTTCTGACCCCAGACCTTTGAAATCTGCCAGTGGATCAGGAAACCCAGCCCCACTCCGGAAAGAAGACCTATTATCGACTTGCTTGAAAGCACCAGGACCAGTTCCTTGACAAAATTACTAATGGCATCCATTGTTGTTTTTCCTTTCAATATTTTAAGAACAGACGCGGATTCCGGATTCAGTGACAATAAAATCCATTTTTACGTCGTTTTTTCCGGACGGCACCACGTCAACTATCTGCCAATCATAACAAATTCCTATCTTAATCCCGGCTGAGTCCCTCAGGAGTCGGTCGAAAATACCTTTTCCGTGTCCGAGTCTTCCTCCCTTGGAATCAAATGCCACACCGGGAACTATCCATGGAATATTCTCCAGTACATCTGATGGAACCGCGGGAAATTTTCCCAGAGGTTCCAGTATTCCGAAATGTCCTTTCCTGAAATCTTTCTCGAGATCCGTGACAAATGCCATCTCGTATTTCTCTCCGGCCCTGTCGAATCTCGGAAAGCAGATTTCCTTTCCTTTTTTTATTTGTTCCTCAAGGAATCCGCCAATGTCCGGTTCTCCGTCCGACGGACGGAATGCGGCCATCCTTGCGGATTTCACCAGATCATCGATATTTTCAAGATGGATGGCAATCTCCCCTCCGGCACGGCCGATGAATTCCTGTTCAAGGCTCTTCCTGCGCGGAATGAACAACTGCCTGATCCCATCCTTTTCCTTAGTTTCCCTTTTTGACATCTTTTCTTAAACCGTCCCAATATTCAATGCGCTCCTTGATCTTAGCTTCGTATCCGTTCTCTGAAGGAGCGTAATATTTCTTTGAAACGCCAAGATATTCCTGGACAGCGAAATGCCCTTCCTCTCCATGGGGATATACATAGCCTTCGCCATGCCCCATGGTCTTTGACCCCTTGTAATGCGTGTCACGCAAGTGTTTCGGAACTGCCTGGACACGGTTGTTCTTGACATCTTCAAGGGCGGAATCGACAGCCATGTAGCTTGCATTGCTCTTTGGAGCTGTCGCGCAGTAGGTCACCGCCTGTGCAAGTATGATCCTCGCCTCGGGCATTCCGATCATCTCCACTGCCTGCATTGCATTTACAGCAACTGTTATCGCCCGCGGATCGGCGTTTCCGACATCTTCGGAAGCGAAAATGACAATGCGTCTGGCGATGAATCGTATGTCTTCTCCGGCATGCAGCATCTTGGCCAGCCAGTATACTGCGGCGTCGGGATCGCTACCGCGCATGCTCTTTATGAATGCGCTTGCGGTGT
>JANYBI010000086.1 GCA_025360875.1 Lentisphaerota bacterium | reverse complement strand
TACTGGGGGATAACATAGCACTTGAAAAGCTAAAAGGCTACAAAAAGGATACATTTTTATTTTAATGAGGCTAAATCTATAGATTCGCAACGTATAGGTCAGGGGTTCGATCCCCCTCAGCTCCACCATCCTTCGCCCGACTGCTTCACAGTCGCGCTACGGATGGCACGCCAGGACTTGAATGTCACGGACAGGTGAATGGCCAAACGCGAAGGTGTGTAGAATGGTTCCTTTTTCAAGAAAAATAAAATTTTCCCAGAGTGATGGCCTGACAGGTTCAGCTGACGACAGTGATACAGCGCCTTCCTCTAAAGATGTGGAATCAGGTCCTGTCCACAGGGACGACGGCGAAATAGATTCCCTGAACATCTATTTCAGGCAGATGGCCGAGAATCCACTCCTCACAGTCGAGGAGGAGGTGCATTACGCAAAGCTCTACAGCGAAGCCATCAATTCATTCCGGAAAAACCTCTACGGCTTCGGCTTTGTAGCTCTCGACCATCTCCTTGTAATAGATAAGTGCACAATTGAAAATCTGGACACTCATTTCAATATCCATCTTTCTGCGGACCATAATCTCAATACGCCTGCTGAAGCTGTCTTTCTCAAGTTTTCCGACTGGAAAGAATCTATCAGGAAAGATTATGCAAAACTCAAGTCGGCTTTCGCCGCAGATGACAGGAATGTTGAAAAATACCGGGAGAAGCTTGCTGAAAATCTCATATCATACCATGTGCAGAGCGAGTATCTTGACGAATGGTATGAAGTCGCGCGCGAATATTTCCGACAGACTGGAACAGGGGCGGCAGTAAAAAAGTCAAAGGCTAAGCCGGCTGCCTACGATCTGAAGAAACTTATTGAGGAAAAGATCCTGATGGATGTCGAGTCGTTCCAGGTCAGGATGGTCAGGCTGAAAGGCTGCAGGGAGCAGGCTGAACTGGCCAGGAAGAAAATGCTGGAGGGAAACCTGAGGCTCGTGGTGAGCATAGCCAAGAGATACCGTGGCAAGGGGATGCCGCTTACCGACCTTATCCAGGAGGGGAACATAGGCCTGATGAAGGCTGTCGACAAATTCAACCATACCCTTGGCCACCGTTTCAGCACTTATGCGACATGGTGGATAAAGCAGGCGATATCCAGATCCATAGCCGACCAGTCGAGGGTGATAAGGATTCCCGCCCATATGGTGGCGACTATAAACAAGATGTTCCACGAGGAGCAGCGGTTCATCCAGAAGCACGGGAAAGAACCCACGCCCGAGGAATTGGCTGCCATACTTGAAATGCCCAAGGAGAGGATCCGGGCCCTCAGGAAGATGGCGCACCAGACGCTCTCGCTCCAGGCTCCGGTAGGCGAGGACGGCGAATCCTTCCTCCAGGATTTCATATCGGATTCGGAAAGCGGGGATCCGGTAGGAAATGCCGCCTTCGAAATGCTGAAGGAGAAGATCAAGGAGACTCTCGGTACACTTTCCGAACGTGAGCAGCAGGTCATAATGATGCGCTTCGGCCTTATGGGCGAGAAGGAGAAGACACTGGAGGACCTCGGTGCACATTTCAAGGTGACCCGCGAACGGATACGCCAGATTGAGATCAAGGCTCTGGAGAAGCTCCGCCATCCTGAGAGAAGAAAATTCCTTGACGGATATTTCAAATGAACCTGTCAAGGCTTTCGATTCCCACCGAAGGCGGCCAAGAGGTCCCCGTTGAAATTGTCGTCAGACCTGTCCGCGGCGGTTATAGGATTTCCATCTCCGACAAAGGTGCAAGGCTTTCAATCTCCCGGTCAATCAGTTCCGACGCCGGTAAAATCCTGGAGAAGCATAAGGGATGGATCTGGAAACATTACTCCAAGCTCAAGGAATCAGCAATTGACTCAGGCCTGGCCGATGGCTCGCACATACCTTTCAAAGGTGCAAATTGCCTTTTGGAAATCACAGAAGGCGGCAACAGCATTTCCTATGACGCTGAAAAATCCGTACTGCGCCTCTCCCTTATGGATGCCGGTTTGGACAACAGGAGGAAAAGACTGCGTCTCTGGTATCTGGCGCAGTCTGCGAATTTCGCAAAAATACTGAGCGGCAGATTGAAGGCGGTCGAAAGGTTCGGTGTCCGGAAAATAGTCCTCAAGGACATGAGCACGCGCTGGGGGACATGCTGCAGGAAGAACAAGGTTGTTACCCTCAATTGGAGGCTGATCCTGGCTCCTGAGGAAATATATGAATACGTTTTCATCCATGAGCTTGCCCATTTCGCGGTTCCAGGGCACGGGAAAAATTTCTGGGACTGCGTGGAGACTATGCTTCCCGGAGCCAATGT
>JANYBI010000085.1 GCA_025360875.1 Lentisphaerota bacterium | reverse complement strand
TGACAATGCGCCTGGCGACGAAGCGTATGTCTTCTCCCGCATGCAGCATCTTGGCCAGCCAGTATACGGCGGCGTCGGGATCGCTTCCGCGCATGCTCTTTATGAATGCGCTTGCGGTGTCGTAATGGCCGTCATCGCCGTATTCGACAGGTTTCTCCTGGATCGACTCGTGGGCGATTTCCTTGGTTATTGTCGTGATGCCTTTTTTGTCCGGGCTGGTGGTAAGTACGGCTATTTCAATTGCATTTAGTGCCCGTCTGGCATCACCTTCGCATGATTTGGAAAGGAAAGTGAGTGCATCGGGATGAATTTTGATTTTCCTGTCCGGGAATCCGCGGCTGTCTTCAAGGACTTTTCCGATCAGTTTAAGTACGTCCTCCTCGGAAAGGGATTCGAGCTTGAAGACCAATGAGCGGGAGAGCAGGGGGCCGTTGACATAGAAGAACGGGTTTTGAGTGGTGGCGCCGATGAACCTTATGTTGCCGTTTTCAATGTCGGGCAGAAGGACGTCCTGCTGGGAGCGGTTGAACCTGTGGATCTCATCTATGAAAAGTATTGTCTTCCTGCCCGAGCTTTTCCTTCTGACTATGGCGGTGGCGATCTCGTTTCTGATGTCGCCGACGCTTGAGGCGACGCCGGAAAGCCTGATAAATGCGGCGTTTGTCTGTTTTGCAATCAGTTCGGCGATGCTGGTTTTGCCGACTCCCGGCGGACCGGAGAGCACAATTGAAGTGAAGGAATCGGAATCTATGGCGCGGCGCAGGAGTTTGCCTTCACCGAGGATATGGCGCTGTCCGACATACTCGTCGAAGTTCATGGGGCGCATGCGGGCGGCAAGAGGTTGTACCCCGTGAGTGTCCTTGGGAACTGTCTCTTCAGCGGTGAATATGTCGCGCTGTTCTAGAAATAGGGAATCCATGCCCGAACCTTTTTCCTATGGAGAAAATCGGTTCCCGGCAAGGGATAGGCGTCAAGACAGAATTGTCGAGGTAAAATAAGGCCAAGGCATTTCCGCATGAAACAGATGGCGGGACAGATGATGTCTGCGCCCGATATCTCATCGGAAACGGTGCAAAGGCCCTCTAAAAGAACGCATTTCCTCAGTTCTTTGAAAAACCTTGATAGAAATGCTGTGATGAACAAAATAAACATTGCCGAAACAACCGATTTCTTTTAAATGATTAAATAAAATACCAAATAACTTCATCCTTATATAAGATAATATACAACCGTTATGCAAGGATGAAAGCGGTATAATCAGGAAAATCTGCGAAATCCGCAAGGGGGGGGTAATGTGCAATTCAGTCTTTCTTCAGGGAATCTCAATACACTTCGTCATGGGTTCCGGCCGTCAGAAGAAGGATTGTTTCATTTCCATCGCATTTTGTGAATTTAAAAATTATGCGCAAATCATACCCGGCAGAACATGCCCAGTTTCCAGAGAGGATTCCGGAAAGCTTATGCGTTTTCAATGAGGGTTCAAATGCATCCTGAGAGAGCGTTTCGAGCGCTGTTTTAAAATCTGTGGCCTTTTCCGGATTCTTTTTGATGACTTTCTTAGCCGCCCTGACAAAGGAGGGAGTGTTTATGAGATTCCTCTTCAAGAAAGAATTTCCTTCATGATTTCATTCACGGTGGCTTGTTTTGACATCCCTGATCTGCATTCCCCGTCGGCCTTGTGGATTTCCATGGCAAGTTTTTTCCGTTTTTCTTCGATTATCCTCCGCGAAATGATATGGACGCATTCCTCCCTGTCTTGCAAGGGGAGTTTCTGCATTATTTCAAGAACATTGTTAATTGTCATCACGCTTTTCATAAATTGCTCCGTTCACGTCTGCAATAATGTATATCAATTTTTATATTCCGCAAATTTCGTGTATTGGTTTAATTTTGAGCTGTTGCATAATTCTCACTTCCCGACTTCCACCAGCATGTCGTTGGAGTAGAGCAGTTTCATCATTTCGACGTCCATGAAATGGCTGCCCTTGTAGTCGGTGATCCTGCCGATGAAGCGGCCTTCCTCCAGAAGGGCGATGGCCGCCAGAAGATCGAGGTTTGCGCGATGCCAGGCGGCCTCGAGCGACTTGCCATTGTGCATGAGACGGGGTTCGTTGAGATATCTGCGCTTCGCCGCAATAAGCACGTTCCGCCTGTTGTAGCCTATGTGGCGGATGTCCGCGAAGAATTTGCCGATGGTCATGCAGAAAAGCATCTGCTTGGTAGTTGTGTTAGTCCTGGCGTTTGCTCCGTAGCGGAACGTCTTCTCGTTCAAGGTGAATTTGATCCTCTGCGCGCCTATGGCGTTCGGGAAATTCCTGGCGCAATCTATCTCAAGGGTGCTATGGCCTTTTTCCGGAGGATTGAAGGTCATGAACCTGCCATGGCGGTTGCAGATTGAAACAGGTTCCTTGACCGTAAAATATCTCAGCGGCCTGTCCTGCTCCTTGCGTCCGGCATCCATAAGCGCATCTACAAGCTCCATGCTGCCCTGTTCGAACAGTGGCGGATCGCCGGAATCCAGTGAAATTATCAGATTGTCGACGTCAAGCCCGGCCTTCAGTGCGATTATATGCTCGACAAGACGCACATAGTTGTGCGAATTGCCGGATCTTAGGACGATGCTGC
>JANYBI010000066.1 GCA_025360875.1 Lentisphaerota bacterium | reverse complement strand
GAGGCAGGTAAACTCGTTCTTGAAGTTAGGACAAAATCCGGTCTATTGTGTACTGTGCTCTTTGAAAATATTACGTTTTCGGTCAGGCACTAATTAGAACATTTTGCGTGTTAAGAAAATTCAAAGTTTTTAGATTATAATAAAAAGGCTGACATATGTTGTGGAGTTCAATGCTTTTCTTGAGGATATAATACTTGCTGTTGAAATAATATATGAGGGCGATAAAAATTGCCAACACCAGCACGGCTGGAAGGAACCAGGGCTTAGTGATTAAGGATATGAAGTTCTTCATATTACAGGCTTCCGATCAGTTCCACTATCAGTTCGTCAATATCCCCGGCGCCGACTATGGCCAGGACTTCCTTCTTGCGTTTCGTTTCAATAAGGAGTTTTGCGAGCATAGGCCAGTCCGAATCTGCGGATTTCGCAGTATTTCCGATTTTGCGGACAAGGTCTTCGGAGGACGCTTTCCCTTTTTCGCTCCAGGCGGCGAATACTGGTACTACGATGACCTCATCGGCTTTGCGAAGTTCGCAGGCCAGCTGGTCGATGTATTTTTCGAGGCGCGCATAACGGTGCGGCTGGAAGACTACACGGAGCAGATGACCCGGAAATCTTTCACGCAACGCGGATATGGAGGCTGATACTTCAGTCGGATGATGCGCATAGTCTTCTATAAGATAAAAATCGGACTTATGATATCTGACGGACATCCTTCTTTCTATTCCCGGGAAGCTCCTGGCATGTTTCTCTGCATCCTTCCTGTCAATTCCTGCTGCTGCAACGGCCTCTACGGCTATTGAGGCATTGATTCTCTGAAATCCGCCCCAGTCCTTCATATCTGCGAATTTCGCAGATAGCTTACCCAGATCAAGGGCGGTCTTATTCCTGTGTGAGGCGAATACTTTGTCGGCGAGGGGGCTTGGACCGTATATGAGCTTCCTGGAATTTTCCGCGAATTTCGCAAAATTGCGGTAGAGGATATCCTCTCCACCTACATTCCAGCTGTGGTCGTCCTCGACGTTGTTGACGATGGCGATATTGCTTTTGAGACGGATCTGGGTCCCGTCGCTCTCGTCGGATTCCGTGACGAATATTTTCCCGTTGCCGGCGGTACCGGAATATTTCCAACCGCTGACTTTACCCCCTACCATGAAACCGGGATTTTTACCGCACTCCTTGAGTATGTGGGTTACGATTCCGGTTACGCTGGTCTTGCCATGGCAGCCGGCTACTGCAATCACAAGATCATAGGATGCTGCGAGTTCCGCAAGGAATTCACCGCGGCGCAGGTTTGGCATGCCTGCAGATACGGCAGCCGCGAATTCGGGATTCTCTTCGGATATGGCCGAGGAACGGATAATGAAGGTATTTTCATCTTTTGGAAGATTGGAGCTGCTATGTCCGATGAAGACCTGAATCCCTTCCTCTGTCAGGATTTCAGTATTGACGCTGGACTTAAGGTCTGAGCCGGAAATCTTGAATCCTTTCTCGTGCATGATGAGGGCTAGGCCGACCATGCCGGCCCCGCCGCATCCTATGAAATGGTAGTTTTTGTAGCTTTTAATGTCCATGTGTAACCGTTTATGGTAAATTAAAACTGCCTAAATATAATGAACTTACACATAAATTAAAGTTCTTTTAGTTGAAAAATAGAAATTTATCTGTATCTTTGGTGACTTCATAAACTAACAAACGCCGTTAAGGCAAAAAGGAGAGAAAAAATGAAGAAGCTCATGATCGCAGCAGTCGTCGCAGTCGCAATGGCAATGGGAGTCTATGCTGAGGAAGCCGCTCCGAAGGCAGATGCAAAAGCCGAAGTAAAAGTTTGCGCAGACTGCGCAAAGCTTGCTAAGGACGCAAAAGAAGGCGAAAAGGCCAAACTTTGCCCCGCCTGCCAGAAGAAAGCTGATGAAGCTGCCAAGGCTGCTAAGGATGCCGCAAAATAACCTGAATTCATATTCAGTTTAAATTTAAAACGCGCCAAGTGCAAAACACCTGGCGCGTTTTTTTTTATGCCTTGATGTAGTGTTGCCTGTCTCAGGCAAGGAAAATACTCCTCGCTGAGACAGCGAACTCTACATTATCACAGATAAATCCTCTATTTCTTAGCTGAAACTTTAACTTCCAGCCTTGCCGCGCCCTTGTAGCCGCTCCTTGTGGGAATAAGGTTGCCCTTGGACAGGCGTTTCCTGGCTTCAGCTATGGCACTTTTGTATTGAGGCAGCCATTTCGCTCCAGCCACGAGCATTTCGTCGGTCATCTGCCATATTTCCGGTGGATTGCAGACGGCGCCCACGAGAGGATCCATCATCATCGCCTGGCGGAGGAGAGTATCGTTGCCGCTGGCGGCGGCTTCAACTGAAAGCCTTTGCACTGAGATGCTTGAATTGCATACTGCCGCACAGCCAAGTGGCAGATCCCCGACTTTCGGGATGCTTATGCCGTTCCTATCGGAATAGCATGGAACTTCAATTATGGCATCATCCGGCAGATTGGTGATACAGCCGTTGTTGACGATATTGAAATGACCGCGGTAAGTTCTTCCGGTTTCAAGGGATTCGATAATATGGGAACCATGCTCGACACTGCGGTCCTTGGCGGTGTATTTCATTGCAGGCTCATTCATCCATTTCGGCAAATCGGTTTCAATCCAGTTGCGGCCTTCAGTGCAGACCCTGAGATATCCTCCGGTTTCGCCATTGATCCAGGATGACATGTCGATCCAGTCCTTGATTTCATTCTCGCGCTTGCGGTACCAGGCCACATATTCGGACAGGTGCCCGTTTGACTCGGTACTGAAGTATCCAAAGCGCTTTATCATGTCTATCCTGACCTTTTCAGTCTTGCTGAATTCAGGATGAAGTTCAAATCCTTCGAGCATCCTTCCAGTCCAGTCCTTGCCCTTGTATTTGATGCTGATGTACCAGGTCTGGTGGTTTATGCCGGCGCAGATTATGTCTACATCCTTAGCCGTCACCGTTTCATAGCCCTTTTTACCTTTTTTCGCGCCTTTGTCCTTGTTGACAAGAAGTTCGATGACCTGTGATATCATCCAATGGCCGCCTTGGACGCCGTGGCAGAGGCCTAATGTCCTCACTTTACCATACATGTTCGCCGCCCAGGTCATCATTGCGTTTGGATTTGCGTAGTTCAGGAGGAGGCAGTCGGGGGCGCATACTTCGCGGATGTCCTTGCAGAAATCAAGAATCGCGGCGATTCCGCGCTGTCCATACATGATGCCACCGGCGCAGAGGGTGTCTCCGACGCACTGGTCGACCCCGTACTTGAGCGGGATGTCAACATCCGTGGCGAATCCCTCAAGACCGCCGATTCTGACGACATTGACGACGTACTTGGCATCTTTAAGCGCCTGGCGGCGATTGGTTGTCTGCTCGATCTTGATTTTCAATCCGTTCGAGTTGATGTCCTTCTGGCAGCGTTTCGCCACCATCTCCAGATTTTTTGAGTTGATGTCCGTGAACGAGATCCTGATATTCCTGAATTCAGGGACCGTCAGGATGTCCGCCACGAGCCTCCTGGTGAATCCAAGGCTTCCAGCTCCGATGAATGCGATTTTAAACGACATATATTTTTTCCTTTCTGTTAAAAATATATTTATTATGCTATATATTATAGAATTATTTTATAAGGAGTAAATATGAAAAACATGCCAATAATGGTAATATTATGCTAAAAGAAATAAGACGATTTCCATTCAAGGATGCGAGCCTGGTCTTTCCGGCGAGGACGGTGCCTCTTCATTCGATGATGACCAGCTGCGGACATTCGCTTATAGATTCAACGTCATATAACTGGTACGGAATGAAGAGGGGGAAAACGGAATTCATGCTCTGGCAGTATACTCTTTCAGGGTTTGGTAGGCTCGAATATGGGGGAAAGACATATGATCTATCTCCAGGCAAGGGGATGCTCATCCATATTCCGCATGAACACAGGTATTATTTCCCTCAGGAATCCGACAGCTGGGAGTTCGTATATATTTGTTTTCATGGCCGCGAAGTATTGAGGATATGCCGGGAAATAGAGATACGGGCAGGGCCTGTGAATGAGTTCAGCGAATCGGGACGGACTCTGGAAACGGTTCTTGAGATATTTAAAAAAGCGTTTGCCGGACAGATAGAAACCCCATATCTATCCTCATCGCTGGCATATCAATTGGCAATGTCGCTCGTGACCGATCTCATGCCGGAAAATTCAGCCAGAGGAGATGTTCCAGAGTTCATGAGGAAGATCAATGAATACTGCAAGGACAATCCGGACAAGGATCTGGATGTAGGCGAACTCGCTAGGATTTCCGGATACAGCCGTTATCATTTTACGAGACTTTTTACCGCGAAGCGGGGAATTTCTCCGGGTGCGTTCATCAGGGAAATTAGGCTCAACAGGGCTGTGAAGCTCCTGCAGACCGGAAAACTGCCGATCAAGGAAATCTCGTCAACATGCGGTTTTGAAGACACGAGCTACTTCTGCAAGGCGTTCAGGAAATCTTTCGGTGTCTCTCCAGCCAAATTCCGTAATTCTGGAATGTATTGAGATTCCCATGGCATCAATGCCAGTTCAGGAAGAGGAGAGGAAGGTTCTTAGCCTGAATATTTCATGAAATAAAAATGAAATATTCACCCGAAGGGACGTGATGAGCTCAGGAGAGCTCAAACGGGGTTTACCACGTTCGATTTGTCGAAAGGACAAATCGTCACGTCTTTTTGCATAAATCTTGCGACTGCAAGATTCTATGCCAAAAGCGCTTATGAATGAATCTCTCAAAGATTCATGAAATAAGCGGGTTAGCTCTGCATCTAAATGAAACAGCCGGCATTTTAAGGTGCCGGCTGTCTTTGAAAATATTTCAACTGAATTATTTCAGGGCTTTAAAATTGAGATATCGAGCTTACTAGGATTAACATTTGGATTCACGCCCTTATAATATTTCTGCAAGATGAGATTTATTATGGAGAGAGTACCCCAGGTGTTACTTATGCCCTTGGCATTCTGAGGGGTCCAATTATAGTTGTAAACCGTCACGGTGTTATAGAGCTGCGGGCGATAGACAGTGCCGGTGCTTCCTGTTGAACCTTCGTCAGCGCCGGGGCATGAATAAGTGAAGGTCGTACCAGCCAGATTGACACTTATCACCTCAACGTTTGACAGGTTATAGCTGTTGTCCGGGACGTCAAGAATCGTAACCTTGTCCCCGGTGCTTAATCCGTGGGCAACAGAAGTGGTAAGTTCCGCGATATTTGTAGTTCTTGAACGATTTGAGACAGTTCTGACTATTGCAGGATTGTCAAGATAGGAAATGACTTGGGTGCTGGTAATTGAGCATACCTCATTTGCAACAGCGATATGCTTGACTGGATTGGTACGGTTGGGCGTGGGATTTGCATACTTGTTGTTGAGCCTGAAAACCATGTAGATTTTACTTCCGACATTATCAGTGAAGAGTACGAGGGCCACATTCCTCTCGAGTCCGATAATTTCAAAAGCTACTGAATTTGGAGGTATGAAATCCTGAGTGATTAGTGGTCCTGGACCAATCTGCCCGTTCAAGGCTGTCCCGGCTTTCCTAGTATATGTATAATAGATGGCTGTTATTACACCAAAACCATCTTTGGCGTAAGAATAGGTGACGAGGTCGCCAGCGCCATTTACCTGGAAGTTGTTGGTATCATCCACCAAGATGCCTGCGTACTCTTTGACGAGGATAGTCTTCTTCTCAGCAAAGGATGTTAAACTCCATGCTAATACACTTGCGATTACCGTGGCTAAAATTACTTTTCTCATCTTTTTTCCTCCATCTGTCTTTTGAAAATGTGATTTATATGATTATTCCATAACGGATTAAAGCTCTTTATCAGGGTTGGTAGTATATCATGTTTTATAAAATAACATAGAGTAAATATGAGGAATGGTGAAAAAGAGTTTTTCGCGGCTGGGTTAATTTTCATAGGCTCCCGATATTTACTTTTCAATGAGCTCATCGTCGAAACTGTCCTTGTTTTTGGCCCACCAGTTTCTAGCCTCGTCGTATGTTTTGAATTCTTCTGAAAAGAAGGCGGTCATGATCGAGAATATCTGCTTTCTGAATTCCTCGTCTTTGTCCTTAAGCGCTTCAACGAGCATGTCCATTGTCCTATGGGAAGGGGCTTCAACTGCTATCTCTTCAACTCTTTCCCTGACGTCCTGGAATTTTGACCCGATAACTTCAGCCAGGAGCGTCTCTTTTGTGTAGGTGTCCTTGTCGGATATGACGGAAAAGACCGCATCCCTGACATTTTCAGAATCATCACCGAGCCCCCTGACAAGAAGTTTGGCGGTTTCAGGATAGTTGACATCGGCGAGGGCTTGAATGGCGACAATCCTGATTTCCTCGTCCTTGTCATCAAGAGCCTTCGATATGGCGGGAATCATGTCGATACCGTCGAAATTCTCAAGAAGCTGTACGGCCGCGAGTCTCACATCGTCGCTGGGATCATCCATTGCCTTGTAGACCAGATCAAGTATTTTCTTGTCAGAGAA
>JANYBI010000323.1 GCA_025360875.1 Lentisphaerota bacterium | reverse complement strand
GCCAGGCAGAAGAGCCTTTGAATTCGGAAAAGGGCCGGTCTGCGCGAATATCGTCCTGGCGGATGAAATCAACAGGACGCCGCCGAAAACCCAGGCGGCACTGCTCCAGGCCATGCAGGAGCACGAGGTCAGCGTAGTCGGCAAGACGTTCAAGCTTGACGAACCTTTCTTCGTCCTAGCAACACAGAATCCTATCGAACAGGAAGGCACCTATCCGCTTCCGGAAGCGCAGCTTGACAGGTTCATGTTCTTCATCAAGGTGAAATATCCTTCAAAGGAGGAAGAGCTGGCGATCGCCAAAACCACTACGGGCGTCATGAAGTCAGCCCTTGGCAAGGTCATAAATGCGGAAAAGATCCTTTTCTTCCAGAATCTCGTGAGACGAGTTCCAGTGCCGGAACATGTCTACGAGCATGTCGTCCATCTTGTCAGGAGGACGCGTCCCGACTCACAGGAGTCACCGGAATGGCTGAAGCCTCTCGTCACGTGGGGAGCCGGTCCGAGAGCTGTCCAGTACCTTATCCTCGGAGCCAAGGCCAGGGCCGTGCTCAACGGCAGCTATCTTGTCAGGCAGGAGGATATTGAGAGCATCGCCAATGAAGTGCTGACGCACAGGATACTGCTCAGTTTCCATGCCGAGACCGAAGGTGTGACAAGCGAAGACATCATAAAACGGCTTACCAGTGAATCCGAAATCAATAAATGAATTCAGAGGCGAAAGCAGGCATGAGTTCCTGGATCCCCAGGTTCTCGCCAAGCTTTCAATGCTAAATGTGGTTTCCCGCGGCCTTGTCGAAGGCAGCTTCACGGGAATGCACAAGAGTCCGCACCGCGGCTCAAGCGTGGAATTCGCCCAATACCGGAAATACGTCCCAGGTGACGACATCAAGAATGTCGACTGGAAAATCTACGCCAAGACAGACAGGTTCTACATAAAGGAATTCGAGGCCGACACGAACCTGAGATGCCATCTCGTCGTCGACTGCAGTTCCTCGATGGGATTCAAAGGGAAACATGGCAGCAAGCTTGATTACACGAAGCGCCTGGCCGCGACACTCGCACAGCTCCTGATACAGCAGGGCGATGCGGTCGGACTTCAATGTTTCAGCGAATCTGTAACGAAGGACATTCCCGCACGTGGAAGTCCGAAGCACCTCAGGAATATCTTCGAGATAATCGGCTCTGCTGTTCCGGCCGGCAAGACGGATATTGTCGGGGTCCTCCACGACCTCGCTGAGAAAATACGCAGACGGGCGATGATAATAGTGTTTTCGGATTTCTTCACCGATATCGACGCTCTCCTCGACTGCTTCCAGCACATGAAATTCAGGAAGCATGATCTTGCCATATTCCATCTTATGGATCCGGAGGAGCTGACATTTGAATTTGACAGGTCGATCAGGTTCCAGGACATGGAATCCACGTTCTCGGTGGTCACGGAACCTGCCGTAATCAAGAACGACTACCTGAAGGAACTAAACCATTATCTGGACAGGATGCTGCTGGGATGCAGCGAGTTCCATGTAGATTACAGGTTTACAAACCTCTTACGCCCATATCCTGAAGTCCTCACCGATTTTCTGCTGTCGCGCCAGAGGAAGTAAATTCTTCGGTGATAGAATCGATGGCTCCATAAGATTTATATTTCCATTACGTATTACATATAGAAATTACAGGGGCTTTTCATGAAAAATCCAGTTTGCTCAACTATGCTATCTATGCTGATTCTCGCAACCGCCACGTTTTTAGAAGCCGCTACTGGTGCGGAAAATACCGACACGAACCAGATTTCAGTCCAAATCAATGGGCTTTCTTCGGATAACGGGGAAACAGTAACTGAATCTATCAAGGCCATTTCGGAAATCGGAGTGGCGGCAGTTCCAGCCCTATTGTCTGCTGCGAAAAAAAACGATGCTGGACTTCGGATGCTCATAATAACGACATTGTCTGAAATCAAAGATGAAAAAGCTTCAAAAGCCATGGCGGACATCATGTGCAATGAAACAACTCCTGGTACCGTTGCGATGATGGCGCAGTTCATCAGGAACAGATGTCCGGGGCTTCCACGGACCTGTCTCGTACCAATTGCCAGCGATCCGGCAAACAGTCCGCAGCGCAGGGTTACCGCCGCATTCTACATCCGTCTGGCTGGAGACAAGGAATGCGTTGATGATCTTATAAATATCCTCGAGGCGAATCTTGTAACTGTCAAAAGAAACGTGGGACTAGATCTCAACATGACCCGCAATGAACACGTCGGGGATACTGACTACTCCTCGCAACTCCAAATCAATTCGCCGGGCAAAGGGATGTCAGTCCCCAATAAAGTCACTATGCCGATCATCGAAACAGCACAGGTCAAGACAAAGGCCAATGTGAATGCACAGACCATGGAGCTGAAAAAACAGACTTTCTTTGCCACCCAGACAGCGCTGGAAGTCATCACCGGCCAGCAGTTTGAAGGGAATATCTCCCGGTGGCGGACCTGGTGGAAAAGCAATAGGGACTCGTTCGGAACTCCTGAAATTCCCAAAAGGTAGATTAATTACATATAATCCGAGGTGATTTTTCCTGGAATCATGGTAATTTAATTGAACTTTATTATTTCCGGGAACAGTCTATGACTTTTTTACAGCCTTTACTTCTATGGGGACTCCCTCTTTGTCTCATCCCCATACTCATCCATCTCATGAACAGGATAAGGTACCGTTCAGTAGAATGGGCTGCTATAATGTTCCTCATCAAGGCCAACCGGAGCTCAACCAGCATGGCACGGCTTCGCCAGTTCCTGATCCTCCTGTTCAGAGTGCTTGCAATCCTGGTCCTGATATTTGCCGTAGCCAGGCCTCTTGCAGGCGGATGGCTGGGATGGACATTTTCCGGGCCTCCTGAGACCGTGATAATAATACTCGACCGTTCATCAAGCATGGGGACCCAGTATTCGACAAGGATATCCCGGCTGAACCAGGCGAAGAAAATCATCCCCGCAGCCGCAAAGGATTTCCCTGGAACAAGATTCGTGCTCATAGAAAATGTGAACCGCAAACCGTGCGACATATCGTCTCCGGACATACTCCCCTCCCTTACCGATACTGCCCAGACACAGACATCGTCCGACATTCCATCACTTGTGGACGAAGCCGTCAACCATATAATCACAAACAAGACCGGTGTAACTGAAATCTGGCTCGCCTCGGACATGCAGACAAGCGACTGGCAGCCCGAAAACTCCAAATGGCGTGAGATCGAATCCAAGGCAAAGTCTTTACCGCAGTCTCTGCACATTAGAATACTTGCGCTTGATTCCAAGGGCGATGAGAACATGTCAGTCAGGTTGATAAAGACAAATCCACCAAGGGCAAACGCCCCGCAGGAAGCGGAACTCGTATTCGAAATAGATAGGCCTGCAGGTTCTGAAACAGTTATTCCTGTCACCTTGGCGCAAGGGGAAAACAGGAAACAGATCAACATCAAGCTCAGCGGCACCCTGAATAAGTTCAGGCAGAAAATCACGAAAGGCGAAAATATTTCCGATAACAGCGGATACCTGGAACTGCCTTCGGACATCAACCAGGATGACAACAGGGCATATTTCACATTCCCGGTCCAACAGGAAAAAAAGACAACCATAGTCTCATCTGACAACAATGTCTGTTCCCAGATACTTGCTATCGCGGCATCACCCGACGAGAAGGAGCAGGCAAATATAAAATTCCAGCAGCCTTCAGCCGCAGACCTGATTGATTTCAAGGATACTGCATCAATAATCTGGCTAGCCCCATTCCCTTCTGAAGAGGTACAGAAGGAACTCAGGCAATTCATATCCGAAGGCGGCACAGTACTCTTCTTTCCGCCGGAAAAAGATGACTCCACAAAACTTTTCTCTTCAATTTCCTGGGGTGACTGCGAAGTTCGCAAGGAAACAGAGCCAATATCACTGAAAGAATGGGAGAGGCGTTCCGGCCCCTTGGAAGACACTGCTTCCGGTGAAATCCTGCCTGTCGGAGAAATCAAGGTTTCAAAGATAAGGCAGCTGGAGGGATCAGGTCTCAATCCTATAGCGGCCTATGCCGATGGAAAAATCTTCCTGGCAAGGTTGAAGATGATGGGCGGAGCCGCCTATTTCTGCACGACACTTCCTGTCCCTGACTGGTCCACTCTTGGCGAAGGGCAGGTTCTTGTACCCATGATCCAGAGGATATTGGCCGAAGGGGGGACAAGGCTTTCCAAGACTGTCTTCGCTGAATGCGGAAGCTGGGATATGGAGCTTAATTCAAGCGGGACCAAGGATGTCAATATCAAGGAAAACAAGGATCCTAGAATAAATTCAGGGGTTTACAGGAGCGGTGACAGGACACTTGTGCTCAACAGGCCGGCTTCAGAAGACCTGCAGGAATATATCGGGACTACCGAGCTAGAAGGCATCTTCAGGGGAATATCTTTTTCAACACTCCACGAGAAAAGCGGGCGTGACGCCAGCATGTCAACGGAAATCTGGAAGGCATTCCTTGTACTGATGCTGCTTTTCCTTGTATCCGAGGCTTTCCTGTGCCTCCCCATATCATTCAAGACCAAGACTAAGAAGGCGGGGTTCCAGTAATGCACTTGAGCATGGTATACAGTCCGACAATAATAATCATTGGTGCAATCGCGCTGATGGCATCGGCCTATTTCAGCTATCGGCAGTGGCAAACTGTCAACCGCCGCACCCCTGTTCTCATCTTGGAAATTCTCAGGTTCCTGATCATCACAGTCATATTCATTACGCTTCTCCGTCCGGAAATAGTCACGAAAATACGCCAGAAGACTGAACCTGAAGTACTGATCCTGCACGACCAGTCGGCCAGCATGGAGACAATTGATATTGTAAGGGAGAATTCACCTGAGGCGGAATCGAGGAAGGCATGTCTTGACAGGCTGCTGGCGTCCAAGTTCTACGCGCCACTGGAAAAGAAATTTAAAATATCGGTACAGTCGTTCAGTCCAGTTCTTGATCCCGCAAAACCATCTGAAGCTGGGGAAATAGAAGGTACCGACATCGAGGAGGGATTGCTCAAGGGTATGGCTTCCTCCAAGAATCTCAGGGCCGTAATCCTGATGACCGACGGATCCTGGAACAAGGGGGCATCCCCTGTCGGTGCCGCAGTAAAGCTCAGGTCACAGCAGGCTCCGGTATATTCTGTTGTTTTCGGTGGCAGGACTTATCTGCCGGATATTGACCTGAAGAACATAAAGGCGCCGTCGTACTGTCTTCTTAACGAGAAGATAGCCATTCCATTCCAGGCCGAAAACCATTTTCCGAGGGAC
>JANYBI010000027.1 GCA_025360875.1 Lentisphaerota bacterium | reverse complement strand
ATTTGCCGCGCTCTTACAGCGGCTAATGGATGTATTCGAAATAAAAAGCATGGCGGATCTTCGTCCGCAGTGTATATTCACGGACTGACAAGTAACTCAGAATACGGGACTCTCAAGTTAGGATACGAAGTCTTTCAAGGTTGTCGACGCGTCAATCCCCGAAGACAAATGGTGCGAAATCCGCAAAGAGATAGATTATTTAAGCGACATATGAGTATCGCAGTACGGATTTATAGATAATCAACAATCATGCGATGGGATGCAGTGTCTCTGCATGAAGGCGAATTCCTAAAGCTTTTACCACCTTGAGCACCGTATTGAATTCAGGGTTGCCTTCAGGGGATAATGCTTTATAGAGGCTCTCACGGCGAAGTCCAGTATCTTTAGCTATTTTTGCCATTCCGCGAGCTTTTGCTATTGCACCCAAAGCTTGTACCACCAATGAAGGGTTTCCTTCTGAAAGAGCTTCCTCAAGATATGCAGCCATATCTTCTTCAGAGGAGAGGAATTCAGCAGTGTCAAAAATACGTGTTTTAATCTTTTTCATAATTGCCTCCTAAAAATGTTTTACCAGATCTTGAGCTTTATGAATATCCCTGTTCTGGCTGTTCTTGTCGCCTCCGGCCAAAAGAATAATCAGCTCTTTATTCTGCTTGATATAATAAATCCGGTATCCAGGCCCAAAATCAATACGAAGTTCCAAGACCCCGTTGCCCACAGGTTTAGTGTCACCGAACAGGCCGATGCGCAAACGGTCAATACGTACCAATATTTTTGCCTTTCCAACGCGATCACGGAGATGCTGGAGCCAATCAGAAAAGGTTTCAGTATAACGAATCTCAATCATAATTAAAGACTATATTTTGTTAACTATAGGATACAATATGTTTTTTTTGCGGATTATCAAGGGAAATAATTAATTATTGCTAGCTTCCGTCCTTTTAGCACATAGCAATAGACTGGCTCCCGAATGCCTTTGCAGATTTAGCTTTTTTTTCTTATTGCTGAGAAAATAGTCACTGTACTCAATGCTTTCTCAGCAGTCTTCATCTGCTCAAAACGAGCGGAAAAGGATGTCTGGACGGAGGAATTCGTAGCCTTTGGCACCGGCATATTGGATGATTTCATCAACCACGCCAGGAGTATTGGGGCAGCGGTCATGTAGCAATATCACAACACCAGGTTTCAACAGGCGTTTCACACGTTCCACTACTTTTTCTGAATTGTTCAAATAAGTATCATAGGAGCGGAGGCTCCAGCCCATCACTTTATACCCGGTCATTCCCACGGCTTTTGCCAGCATCGGATTGCCAACCCCGTAGGGCGGTCGGAACCATTGCACCTGTTGCCCTGTTACACTGCTTATGGTTTCAGCGTTCTTTTTCAGGTCGAGTATCATCTTGCTGGGAGAATAAAAATGGAACCAGGGGGTATGGACAAACGTATGGTTCCCTACAAGGTGTCCTTCATGGGCAGTCCTGGCTAAGATTTCTTCATTCCCTGGAATGTTGCGGCCGATCACAAAAAAAGCTGCATGCACGTTATGTTTTTTCAGCACATCCAAAATAGCGGGAGTCTGGATGCAAGGTCCATCATCAAATGTCAAAGACACCACTTTCTTGTCAGTTTTTACTTCACGGCAGGTTTCGAGATAGCTGATAGGGAATTTGATTTTCATATTAGTGGAAAGATAACCAGAGATGGAGCATAAATCAAGCATGCGCACTTTTAACCTTCGCTCCACCAGGAAAGGCATGGGGAATTGTCAGGTTTCCGCTTGCTTTTTTACGTAAATCACAAATATTGATACGAGTCCGATATCCGTCAGCAAGGGGAAAACATGATGGAAAAATATGATGTTCTGGTCGCCGGCGCAGGAGTCGCAGGAATAGCGGCCGCCCTCGAATGCGCCAGGTCAGGAATGAAAACCGCGCTGATCGAAAAGACGATCCTGCCCGGCGGGCTCGCTACTTCCGGGCTTGTCAACATCTACCTCCCTCTATGCGACGGAAATGGCAGGCAGGTCATACACGGGATTTCCGAAGAGCTTCTCAAGGGGAGCATAAAATACGGACCGGGAGCTATTCCGTCAGGCTGGAACGGCGTCCCGGGCAGGAAGGAATCGCGCTATATGGTGATTTTCTCCCCGTCTTCATTTGTGCTTGCAATAGACGAGCTTCTGGAGAACGAAAACATTGATGTCTGGTATGACACCCAGATCTGCGGAGCGATTACGAGAGGTTCAAGGCTCACAGGAATCGAAGTGCTGAACAAAAGCGGAAAGATTGCACTGAAAGCCTCATGCTTCATTGACGCCACTGGCGATGCCGACATTGCGAATTTCGCAGGAGCCGAATGCGAGCAAGGTGAAAACAGACTGTCCATATGGTCCATAAACGGCTCGTCGAAAGGACAGGGTTCCTCACCGGACATGCTTAGACTCGGTGCAGATGACTCCGGCAGGGGGCATCCGGAGAATGCTCCTGTCCTCAGGGAAATTAACGGAAAAAACACTACGGCTTTTGTTCTTGAAAGCCGCAGGCTTCTGAGAAGGCATTACGATAGGAAACAGAAGGCGCATTCACGTGAGAATGAGTACCCGCTGTCCCTTCCGACAATGGCGCAGTTCAGGACAACGAGGAAGATAAGGGGAATGTCTTCAATCAGGAATGATGCATTCAACAGGAATATTGACGATTCCGTGGGCATCATGCCTGAATGGCGTTTTGCTGGAAAGGTATGGGAAGTACCTTATGGCTCCATCGTTCCTGTAAAAATCAAAGGTCTGCTTGTTGCGGGCAGATGCCTGGATGCGGAAACAGGAGATGCGTGGAATGTTGCGCGAGTGATTCCCTGTGCGGCCCTCACAGGGCAGATTGCCGGAGTTTCAGCGGTTCTTGCCGTGAGGAACAAAACCACACCAGATAATGTTGGGATCGGGGATATCCGGAAATCCCTTGACAGGAGAGGTATTATTTATCATATGTAAAATAAATGAGCCGGCTTTTAAGGCCCGGCTCCCTTATGCTCCACCATCCTTTCTTCCGTCTTAATAATCACCAATCTCTCAGATTCCGAGGAGAATCCGGCTGCCGTACGTTGGACCAAGTTGCACAGGAATAGCGTTGTAACGCAATCGTTCAGGAAATTTGACTTCCATCCCGGGTTACATTATTGTTCATCCGTTCAAATGATCCATTGTCAAAAAGAGAATAGGCACTCAATCCAACAATCTGGAGGCTCCATGGATACCGCCCCCCTCACCATCTCACAATATCTGATCCGTCGCCTTCAGGAAATCGGTGTTTCACACGTTTTCGGAGTCCCCGGCGACTACGTTTTGGATTTCCTGGACGAGGTGGTTGCAAGTCCGCTCCATTGGGTGGGGAACTGCAATGAACTGAATGCGGGATATGCAACAGACGGCTACGCGCGCATGAAAGGAGTCGGCGCGGCGGTCGTAACCTATGGGGTGGGCGGTCTCAGCATTCTCAATGCGGTGGCGGGCGCCTATGCGGAACGCGTGTCGATGATTGTCATATCCGGCGCTCCTCCGACCACCCGGCGTCAGTCAGGTGCGCTCGTGCATCACCTCGTGTCAGACTATCGCCTCCAATATGATATCTTCCGCAAGGTGACGGCAGATGCGGGCATCCTGGACGATCCGGCCACTGCCCCGGAGCTGATCGACCGGGTCCTGGGACGCTGCCTGGCGGAACGTCTGCCTGTCTATCTGGAATTGCCCGCCGACATGGCGAGGCGTGTGTGCGCGCCTCCGGCACAGGCATACACCGTTCCGGTGCCGAGGTCAGATCCGGAGAGTCTGAGTGAATGCGTGGAAGAGGCAGTTGCGTTGCTCGGTAAGGCGGACCATCCTATGGTGCTGGTCGGTGGCGAGGTCTCGCGATTGCGGCTTGGAAGCAAGACCCTGGCACTGGTCGAACGGCTGGAACTTCCTTTTGCGACAATGTTGAGCAGCAAGTCCGTTCTACCCGAACTCCATCCCCAGTTCATCGGTCTTTACCAGGGGAACTGGAGCCGGCCGCTGGTCAGCAAGCAAGTCGAGGCATCGGACTGCCTCCTGTCGTTTGGCGCCTGGATGACGGATCTCGACACCGGCATGTTCAGCACCAGGCTCGTACCCCGCAATCTGATCGCCGCGATTGGGGGGCATGTGCAAATCCGCAGCCATTACTACCATAACGTTCAACTGGCCGACTTTGTGCAGGCGCTGGCTGCAGCGGCCGAACCGCGGTCCTACACGGCCTCGCATCCTGTGGAGACATACCACATTCCGGAAGCTTACAGTCCGGTCGACAACCAGCCGCTCACCGCAGCGCGCTTCTACGAGCGGATCGACGGTTTCCTTGATGATCAGATGGTTTTGCTGGCGGAACCCGGAGATTCCTTCTGCGCGGCCGCGGATTTCCACGTGGAAGAAGCCGAGAACTTCATAGTCCAGCCCTTCTATGCCTCCATCGGCTTCTGTACGCCCGCCGCGCTTGGAGTATCACTGGCGCGTCCGGATAAGCGTGCCGTGGTCCTTACCGGAGATGGCGCGTTCCAGATGACCGCCCAGGAAGTTTCCACGCTGCTGCGCAACAACTGTCCGGCGATCATCCTGCTGGTCAACAACGATGGCTATCTTGTGGAACGGGTGCTGCACGATGATGGTTCCTACAATGACCTCCAGCCTTGGGCATATTACAGGCTTCCGGAGGTGTTCGGCAAGAATGCCGTGTGCATGAAAGTGGCCACCGAGGGAGAATTGGAACGCGCGCTGTCCGTTGCGGAGAAGGAAACCAAACGGCTTGTCTTTATCGACGTGCAGATTGGGAAATTGGACGCTTCAGCAGGATTGGCCCGCCTGGGAGCGGCCTTCCGCGCCACGCAAGAGGCACATGCTTCGGCGCGACAGGCCAATGTCAGGACAGAGCGCCTGACGTTAAGATAAAAATACCTCTCGATCCGGAGGCTTTCTCCGCAAAGAGCAACGGACAGCTTATTTCCACGCCAGTAGCGGCTCGTTCTGATCAATGCTGCATACTGCGGTAGGATAGCCGCATATGGCGGAAGGGTTGGAGGCCGACACCTGCGATGGCTTGATAGGTTCCGAATGTCCGTCAAAATACGCGAAGTTTGCGCTGATCGCAGGATGCCGCCAGATGGTGTTCTGGATACCGGCATCGCACCATGACGAATCGCCGAGCATCAGTATGCGGCTGGGCTGGCTGGC